>CAZIZQ010000001.1:0-62758 GCA_964544105.1 uncultured Gammaproteobacteria bacterium
GGCTTCTGGCTATGCTTCTTTTTACGCTGCGGGGTATGCCGTTTGTTTATTATGGCGATGAAATAGGCATGAAAAATGCAGATATTCCTATCAATAAACAAAAGGATTTGGTTGGAAATCGTCTGGCCAGAAATCGTGATGGAGAAAGAACGCCCATGCAATGGAATAGCTCGGATTATGCCGGTTTTTCTATTGTTAAACCATGGTTGCCCGTGGGTAAAAAATACAAAGATGTAAATGTTAAGACAGAATTAAACGATTCCTTATCTATGCTTCATTTGTATCGTAAGCTTATTCATTACCGCGCACGCAATCATGTTCTTCTCTATGGTTCTTATCGCTCCTTAGATTTAGATAATAATCATGTATTTGCTTATTTACGTGAACTTGGTGATAAAAAAGTTCTTGTTATATTAAATTTTTCCAAAGAGCAAGAATCCGCCTCTTTTCCTTATCAAAAGGCAAAGGTGATATATACTACAAACGGGGAAAGTTCTGGCAAAATGATTGATATCAGCACAATAACACTGTCTCCATATCAAGGGCATGTCCTTAACCTCGAGGCATTTTGACTAAAATTTAGTAAAGGAGTAAAATACACCATATGAAACAAATTTTTATAGCGCTTATTGTTATTGTTGCTGTTATAGCGCTTATTATTATAATTTTCACCATTAATCAGGTAAGCAGTGAAGACGAGAGGCTTAAAAACGATATGGTTTATAGGTCTACTCTTCTTGCAGATAGCTTAAAAGAGACGATAGAGCCAAACTTTATTAATAAATCGGAAGCATCTTTGCAAAATGTTGTTGATAGGTTTACAAATAAAGAAAGATTTGCAGGACTTGGAATTTACGATAATAAAGGTACTGCAATTTCCGTTTCTTCCACTATTCCCGAGGCAACCTCGAGTGCTCAACAAATAGTAGCTGATGCTATGGATGAAGATAAAGCAAATGGTGATTTTACAACATTTGGAGGTAGAAAAGTGTATGCTCTGGCAGTGCCGATCCACGATGACAAAAGCGTGGTTGGAGCTTTGCTGGTGGTCCAAAATGCAGGATATATCGATGTCAGACTCCAAGAAATCTGGAAAAATAATTTAGTGCGCTTTTTGTTGCAGGCATCACTTTTGTCTCTTGCAATGTTGCTTCTTATACGATGGATCATTTACGAACCGATTAAAAGTCTTGTTGAAACATTACGGCAGACACGTTTCGGAGGTATCCAAAATTCAAAGGGATTAAATAATTCATTCCTTTTTCGCCCGCTCCAGAGAGAAATTTCTCATATGCAACAGAATCTTATCCAGGCAAGACTTGCAGTAACCGAAGAAGCAAAAGCAAATCTTGAAAAACTGGATTCTCCCTGGACCGCGGAACGATTAAAGGAATTCGTTAAAGAGCTTTTAAGAGATCAAACAATTGTTGTTGTATCGAATAGAGAGCCATATGTGCATACAAAAGTAGGTGGAAAAATTATCCATTATATTCCGGCAAGTGGTATGGCAACGGCAATAGAACCGGTTATGCAGGCAACCGGTGGTATCTGGATTGCCAATGGGAATGGAGATGCCGACAAGCTTGTCGTGGATAAAAATGATACCATACAAGTACCACCCGATGACCCTAAATATACCCTTAAAAGGGTATGGTTAACAGACGAGGAAGAAAATGGTTATTACAATGGTTTTTCCAATGAAGGTCTTTGGCCGCTTTTACATGTCGCGCATGTACGTCCTATTTTTCGAAAAGAAGATTGGGAGCAGTATAAAAGAGTAAACGGTAAATTTGCAGAGGTAGTTCTATCTGAAATAAAAAAACTTCACAAGCCTGTTGTTTTTATCCAAGATTTTCATTTTTCTTTGCTACCCAGAATGATTAAAAACAGCAGGCCCGATGCAATTGTTGGTTTGTTTTGGCATATTCCGTGGGTAAGTCCTGAAGCCTTTAGTATTTGTCCCTGGAAGAAAGAAATTCTGGATGGCATGTTGGGAGCAGATTTAATAGGTTTTCATACACAACAATACTGCAACAATTTTATTGAGACTGTCGGACACCAGTTAGAATCATTAATTGATCTAGAACAATTTACGGTAGCAAGAAATGATCATATATCTTTTATAAAACCATTCCCAATCAGTATTGCTTTTTCCAATAGTACAAAACCTCACTCTATTGAGAAAGAAGAAACAGAAGGAGCCAGAAAGATTTTAGAAAACCTAGGCATCGAGGCAAAATACATAGGTGTTGGCGTTGACAGGCTGGATTATACAAAAGGAATTCTGGAACGAATAAAAGCTGTTGAGCTTTTCCTTACCAAATATCCTGCTTATATTGGACAATTCACTTTTCTTCAGATTTCTCCTCCTTCAAAAAGAAAAACAAAAAAAGATCAGGAATTTGCAATGCAGGTGGAAAAAGAGGTAGAACGGATCAATGAAATGTTTAAGGCAAAAAAATGGAAACCAATTGTGTTTATACAGAAGTTACATAGTCATGAAGAGCTTAGTCATTATTACAAGCTTGCCAATTTTTGTTTGGTAACATCTTTACACGACGGTATGAATATTGTGTCAAAAGAATATGTAGCAGCTAGAAACGACGAAAGTGGCGTTTTAATTATTAGTCAATTCGCTGGTGCGTCCAAAGAATTTAAAGATGCTCTGGTTGTTAATCCATATAATGGCGAACAGACCGCAGATGCTTTATATGCCGCTCTTATTATGTCTCCTATTGAACAAACGAAGCGAATGAGAAAACTGCGAAATTCGGTAAGAAATAATAATATTTATCGTTGGTCTGCAGAATTTTTAAAAACAATTGTAAGTTTGGGGTAGTATGCAATATTTTTGGGAACAATTAGAGTTTTTAGAACCAATTATTAGAAAAGCAAACAAAATACATCTTTTTTTAGATTTCGACGGTACCCTTTCTCCGATTGTATCTGCTCCGGATAAGGCAAGATTGCCAAAACAGACAAAAAGAATACTTGGGAAACTGCTTTTGGTAAATAATATACAGATGTCTGTAGTAAGTGGGCGTACTTTGGCAGATATTAAACAAAGGGTGAATACAAAAGGGATTATCTATGCTGGCAGCCATGGGATGGAATGGGAATACAAAGGACAGAGACATACAATCAAAGTTCCATCCAAAACATTCCACATATTACAACAGGTAAAACAAGCGCTACAAAAAATCAGCCAAGATTTCCCGGGTACGATTGTAGAAGAAAAAATATTTTCGATAGTATTCCACTATAGGCAGGTTACTACAGACACCAAACAAACACTAAAAGAGATTCTTAAAAAGGCATTAGATAAATATATAAAAAAAGGAGACGTTGCTTTGCTATTGGAAAAGGAATCATACGAGCTTTGGGCAAATGTAGATTGGACAAAAGGAGACCTTATAAACAAATTTAAAAGTTTATTTCCTAATACTGACACAATTATTTATATTGGAGACAGCACAACAGATGAAGGGGCCTTTAAAAAACTTCGTAATGACATAACAATAAAAGTGGGAACACCACATAATTCAATGGCAAACTATTTTCTTAAAGACGAAAAAGATGTACAAAAATTTTTAAGCCGGCTTCTTTATATACTTACAAATAATAATGCATAAGCAGTTGTAATTGCTGTATAATATATCAATATGGGACGGCGAAGGCATGCTTTAAGAGGAAGAAGGCGTAGATTTCCTAAGTTTAAGCTCCGAAAAGAAACAGTATACACTATTTTTGGATTCGGCCTTTTTCTGATTGGGATTTTATCGTTACTGTCGTTTGTCAAAAGCGAGGGAGTTTTTGCCACACTCCATGAAACACTAGTGTATTATTTTGGTTGGGTAGCCATACTTACCCCATTGTTGTTCTTTTTTTTCTCCCTGTTACTTCTTCGTTTCAGAATGTTTTTATCCAGGCCAAATGTGGCAATCGGTTTTTGTCTATTTTTTGTTGCATTAGGTGCGCTTACTAGGACAGGAGTTTTTGGCATATCTCTTTTTTCAATGGTGGCCGAAGTGCTTACAGATTTAGGTGCAATGTTGGTGTTTCTTATAGGTATTGGTGTTGGGATTGTTGTTTTCTTTGATACAACAATAGATGAACTTGGAAAAGGTGCAATTGCAGTTATGAATGCGTTTCGGCGAATAATTCCCAAAAACGCCATTTCGTTTTTTAAGACCAGTAATCAGCCTCTTGTTGTTAGGAATAAGCCCATGGAAATTAAAGGAGGAGGAAAAGAAATATCGCAATCAATGCCCAAAGATAATGCTTCACAACCTCTAGTTAAAAAAGAATCTATGATGCTTGCAGATCAGTTAGTTACCAATACAGTCTTAAAAGATGGTATCTGGGAATATCCATCTTTGTCGATTCTTTCCGATGGTCCAGGCCAAAAGGCAGATACAGGTGACGTAAAAAAGATTGCCACAGTTATCGAAAAAACTCTGCAGAGTTTTGGTATTGGCGCCCGGGTTGTCGAGGTAAATGTTGGGCCGGCAGTTACCCAGTATGCCCTAGAAATTGCTCTTGGGACAAAGGTATCAAAAATCACATCGTTATCAAATGATTTAGCCCTTGCCACCGAAGCGCCAACAGGCCAAATTCGTATCGAAGCGCCTATTCCCGGACGAAACCTTGTTGGTATAGAAATTCCTAATAGGTCACTTCAGGTTGTAACCATAAAAACTATGCTTTCGTCCCAGATTATGCAAAAGAGCAAGTCAAAACTGACCGTTGCGCTTGGACTGGACGTGTCGGGTAATCCAGTTGTGGCCAATATTGCCAAAATGCCCCACATACTTATTGCTGGCACCACCGGGTCCGGAAAGTCGGTCATGATGAATACGTTTATCACCTCTCTTTTATTCCGCGCATCACCGAATGAGGTAAAATTTATCTTGGTCGATCCAAAACGGGTCGAGCTGACTGGTTATAATGGCATTCCTCATTTGCTTACTCCGGTTATTGTTGAGGTAGAAAAAATTCTTTCATCCTTACGGTGGGCAATGGGAGAAATGGATAGGCGGTACAAGCTCTTTGCAGAGCGGGGTGTAAGAAATATCGATGCGTATAACGAAATGTCCGGTTTTCAGGCTATTCCCTATATTGTTATTCTTGTTGACGAATTGGCAGATTTAATGGCCTATGCGCCTGTTGAAGTAGAAGATTCCATTGCCCGTCTTGCCCAAATGGCCCGAGCAACCGGTATTCACCTGGTTGTGGCAACACAGCGTCCATCGGTCGATGTTATTACAGGACTTATTAAAGCAAATATTCCAACCCGTATTGCCTTTAATGTGTCTTCCATGATAGATTCTCGTGTTATTATTGACACACCGGGAGCAGAAAAACTTCTTGGCCGGGGAGACATGTTGTATATCCCGCCGGATCAGGCCAAGCCGACTCGTATTCAAGGAACGTTTGTTTCAGACAAAGAAGTAAAGAAATTGGTAGAGTATTTACGGGCAAAATCTCCTGTGGTTGAGTATTCGGAAGAGGTTGTTTTGCAGGTATTGCCATTAAAAAAAGGTAGTGCTTCAGGTGGTGGTACAGATGGGAAAGATACATTTTTTGAAGAAGCAGTGCGTACTGTTTGTCAGCATGACCGGGCGTCGGCATCGCTCTTACAGCGTCGATTGTCGGTTGGGTATGCAAGAGCAGCTAGGATACTGGATCAACTCGAGGCTGCCGGTGTTGTTGGTCATGGGGAGGGGTCAAAACCAAGGGATGTATTGGTAAAAAATGCAGAAGAATTTATCGCAAGCCTACACGAGTCATAATGATACGGGTTGGACAAAAGTTAAAAGAGGAGCGTCTTCGTAAGGGATTGGCGCTGGAAGACGTCGCAAAAGCTACAAAAATAAAAGTGGCTTTTTTGCAAGCAATAGAAAAAGGTGAATATAAAAAGCTTCATTCAAGTGCTTATGCTCACGGATTTGTAAAAAACTATGGAGAATTCCTAGGTTTATCTTCTAAAGAAACACTGGCAATATTTCGTCGGGAATTTGATGAAAAGAAAGTCTATAAAGTTTTGCCAGTTGGTTTTTCAGAAAGAGAAATTTCTATTGTAAAAAGATTTCCTATACAGAGGACCCTGCTTATAGGAGGATTATTTTTTATTTGTCTTTTGGGTTATATACTTTTTCAGTATAGGTATGCTTTTATGAGCCCGACATTGACTGTGCTTGTGCCAAAAGAAAATCAGGTTTTTTCAGAAAAACTCATTCCTGTATCAGGGACAACAGATCTTAATGCTACAGTATATGTAAATACAATTTCTGTGCTTGTTGATGAAAACGGAGAATTTAAAAAAACCATTAGTGTTTTTCCCGGTAAAGAAACAATTATTATTCGCGCAATCAGTCGATTTGGAAAGGAAACTGTTGTAGAGCGGCATATTCAAGTAAACGAGCAATAATCTTTGATCTTGACACAAGCTTTTGGTTTAGATACCATTGTTTTATGATTGATTCTGCCCAAGGGGTATTATTTTTTGTTCTTTTTGTGTTAACTGTTTTAGTGTTGGTACTTGGCGTACAGGTATTTTTTATCCTGCGGGAGCTTCGTCAAACAGTCATAAAAGCAAACAAAGTGCTGGACGACGCGGGTGTTATTACCAAAAGCGTATCGGGTCCGGTTTCCAGTCTTTCAAGTTTGGCAACTGGCGTCAAAACCGGCGCATTTATTGCAGGGCTACTGAAAAGAAAAAAGGAGAAAAGCGATGAGTGATAATAATTCTCAGCAGGGAGGTAAATTTTTACCTGGTTTTCTTTTTGGGACAATTCTGGGAGGAGGAATTGTATATCTACTTGGAACAAAAAAAGGAAAAAAAATACTCCAGACTATAACAGAAGAAGGTTTGGAAGGTATCAGTACTATAGAAGATTTGGTTGAAGAAGTAGCAGAAGAATATGACGAGCCCGAGGTTTTGCCTGTTGTTTCAAAAGATTTAAAAAAAGAAGAGGTGGTTGAAGAAAAACCATCAGGAGTAAAACGTTTCTTCAAAGGTACTCGTAAAAAATAATCCTCAATTATTGTAGTGTAATATGGATTCGGGATTGGACAAGGTTTGTTAGTCCTTTTAGTTGCGTTTTTATTTGTACCTGGTATATTTTTTGTCCAATATCGTAGATAATAGGCTGTGAAACCAGGTACGCAGATGTTTCCCCTTTTGTTGTAACTTCAGAATACCACACAGGATGTTTATCAGTAATGTTCCAAAGCCTTACCCATACTAATTGGCTGGATGATGGAACAGTAACAGATGTTTCAAAACGAATTTCTTTTATATTTTTGTATTGTCCAAAATCAGCCGAAGTTTCTGTCCCTGCAACATTTTCCCATTCATCAGATTTGCTTGTCCCTGTACCCATAGGAATGAAATATTCTTTCACAAGTGGTGAATCTGTATTTTGTGTTTGGATTATTGTTTCTTTAGGTAGTGTTGGTTGGGGCTGATAAAATTGAGTTTGTGTAGAAGTAGGTTGTGGTGAAAGAAAGGGCGAAGGCGTAACAACTGATAATTGTTCGATGGTTCTTTTTTGCTCGGCTTTGTTTTTTCCTAGGTTGTAGGTAAGGTATAAGGTATTTAAAAACAAAAGAATAATAATTACACCAAAAACCAACAAAGAGAGTTGCATGATTTTTTCATCCTGTTGAAGGCGCAGGCGCAAAAACCGATCTCCAATTATACGTAGCATATATCTATTTTAGGGTAAACCGTATTTTGCAATGTTTGCGTGGTGTTCTTCAAGAGTCTTCCCGTAATGATTTACCCCATTTTTATCAGAAATATAGTATAGATAATTAGTTTTTGCCGGGTTTGCAGCTGCATTAAGCGCGGCAAGTCCCGGGTTAGCAATAGGGGTAGGGGGAAGACCAGCATTTCTATAGGTATTGTAGGGAGAAGCAAGATCGATGTCTTCTCTTGTTAATGCTTTTTTCCACCATGATTTTTCGTTTGGCTCATACCCAAGTGCGTATTGGATAGTTGCATCTATATCAAGTTTCATGCCAATACGGAGTCTGTTAGTAATAACAGATGCCACAAGTGGCCTATCTACTTCGTGTTTTGCTTCTCTTTCGATAAGCGAGGCAATGGTAACCAGTTGATTTTTGGAAACTTTTTGAGATATTGTTAATTGCTGATATTTTTTTTCAAACGTGTCTTTCATAACTTGTATAATAATAGAAATATCTGTGTCTTTTGGAAATAGATATGTATCAGGGAATAAATAACCTTCGTTCGCGACAAGTTCTTTTCTCCATTCTTCATTATATGTTGGGAGTGATTTTTGTAGGATATCGGCAATTTCTTCTGCCCGTTTTCCTTCCGGAATTGTTACCCAGATATCAAGTGTTCCGTGAGTAAGATTTTCTGCAATTTCCAGTGCAGTCATCGATTTAGATAATCTAAAATCCCCTGCCTGTATTTTTGAATCAAGTCCTTCTTTTTTTATTAATAAGAAAAAAACTACAGGAGACCGAATTAATTTTTCTGCTTTTAATTTATTTGCAATTTCTTTAATACCTGCCCCCTTTTCAATCACAAAAATAATTTTTGTTGTATCTGTTGGATTTACCGCTCTTGTCCCATTTTTCCACCAGATAAATATTCCTATAAGAGAAAAACAAAGTATTACTAAAAACACATATAATCTTTTCATAAGTTATTAAAATGAAAGGATTGGAAATTGAGAAAGCGACTCTTTTGCTTCTTTGAGATTATACATGGTTTCAGCATATATGGTATAGAGGATATCTCCTTTTTCGATTTTATCACCCTTTTTTTTATGAAAAAATATGCCGGTCCCCTTTTGCATAGGAGAGCCTAATATTTTGGCAATAATAGTAACATTTTTACTGTTAATCTCGGCAATTTTTTTATGAGTTTGCGCTTTTATGCTGTACGAGTAATTTCCTGGACGGAGCGTATCGCTAGTGGTATGGGGATTTCCTCCTTGGGCAGCAATAATTTCCTGCATTTTTCGTAATGCTCCCCCGCTTTGCAAAATATCTTCTGCCCACTTTGCGCAATTGCCATATTTATTTTTTATTTCATCTCTTTTTTGTTGTAAAGAATCCTGCAGGCATAGCTCCAGAAGGTTACTGGCAAGATGAAGACTCTTTTTTTCCAAAGCCAATGATCTTTCTGGCTTTTGTTCTAGAATAAGCAAGGCATCCCGCGCTTCGAGAATCGGCCCGATGCCATTTCCTGCTGGTTCTCCAACTGGATCAATAAGCACCCGAATTTTTATATTGAACCTTTTTGCGATTGCTTCAAATTTTTTCTTTAACACCTCTGCATCGCTGATTCTGTGCACCTTTGCTGTTTTTCCGTATGGCAAGTCAATTACAACATGAGTTGAGCCAAAGGCAATTTTTTTTGCAATTATTGAAATAATAATTTTATCGTAGCTTTCAAATAGCAGCGGCGCTTCTACTTTTATAAGTATGTCGTCAGCCGGGGCAATATGGAAGCTTCCTCCCCAAACAATACAGCCATTTGTTTTTTTGACAATCTCATAAATTTTTTTCTTGGAGAAAATAACTTGGGCCAAAATTTCCATGGTGTCTGCTGTGCCGCTGGGGGTGGTAATGGCTCTGGAGGAACTTTTGGGGATAGTAAATCCGGCAGAGGCAATGATTGGTGTAACAATTAAGGTTGTGCGAGACCCAGGCATGCCACCAATTGAATGTTTGTCTGCAACGATGCCTGGAAATGTTAGTCTTTCGCCTGTCTCCACCATTGCTTTTGTGAGGTAATAGATTTCTTCATTAGTAAATCCTTTGGCATATCCGGATGCAGCAAAATAGGTGGTTAAAATATTGCCCAGCCGGTCATGAGCAATTTCGTCCATAATGGCAAAGACCTCTTCGTAGGTAAGTTTTTTTCCAACCAGTTTTTTTCTAATTGCCTCGATTGCTATCTCTTTTTCGTCAGTCATATAAATTTCCTATATTTTTTCCAATGTACTTTTTATTACCAGCCTTTTCCATGTTGTGCCAGGCGGTGTACAAGTTACAAGGGTAAGATAGGAATTATCAAGACTTTGAGCAAAGATTGTGGTGTCTGACGGGTCAACAACGCGTATTGTTTTTATTTTATATATATATGAGATGTTATCTATACGTACGTTAATAGTGTCGGCCACTTGTAGTTTATACGCGTTGGCAAATATTGTTTTGTAATCTTTCGGATTAAAGAGTTGGGGTAGTGTTGAATGGCCAAAAATAACCGCGTTGCCAAGATCGGGAGGAAGGTTTGTGCCTCCATAATGGACCAAATGGTTACTTAAATCGTAATCAGTTGTTGTAACAACAGCCTCGGCAATACCTAATTTAGGAATAGAAAGAAAGTATTCCGTAAGTTTTGCAACTTTGTTGTCTTGGGTTTGATGGTCGGGAAACCAGGTCTTTGCATTTTTATAATCAACCCCACTTCCCGTAAAAATATCTTTTAAGACTATGGTTGTTTTAGGTATAGGGATAGTAAGGTCTGAAGATGCAAAAACTGGGGAAAAATATAAATGCCAGGATATGAATGGGGCAACAACATATAAAAGTATACCGCTTCCAGAGAGAATAAAGAGAGCAGAAAGAAGGCGGAAAAAATTTTTAAGAGTAGGGCGGTGTTTTTGTTTTTTGTAATATATTGTCATTCTTTTTGGATGTTAATAGAAATGTTTTGGGAAAATTTTGGCATGACCATTGGCAGTAGTGGAATGTTTGGTTGAAGTTTGATGTCTACGCTTTTTATCTGGGGATTTTTTTCAATAATATTTTTTGTGTCTGCAAAAGATTTTCCGGCAATGTCTTTTGCCAGATTTTCTTTTTCCAGTTTGGGGAGCAAAAAGGCTTTTGCGAGAATGGTGCTAGTTATATCGTTATTTTTGCCCTTTTTGGTATTTTCTAAAGTATAGGTTGTTGTATCAAGCACAAGATTAGGGTCAATATCTTTGTCGAGAAGGTTTTTTACAAATTGTTTTATGTCATTTTCCTGGTAAGAAAGAGATTCATATGTTACTGTTCCAACAAGCGTGAATGTGTTTGCTTCCTCATCTATTTTTTTATCAAGATTACTTTGAGAAAATGATGTACCGGTAATAAAAGGCAGGATTTTACTTTCCTGATCTATTTTTTGCTGCATTTCTTCTTGAGCTTTACTTCTTTTTTTGTTCCTCCGGAAAACGCGGTGTCGTTTTTTGCTTCTACTTCTGACGTATCAAAGGAGGCAACAGTAAATTTGACACCTGATGGCAAATTAGATTCTTTCCCAATATTACTGGCAACGACATTTGCTTTTTTTGTTTTGACATCGCTTAGTCCAGAAGAAGAAGCAATTACTACTGTTTCATCAAGTATAAATTTAAGACTATTTGAAGATGTAAGCGTTGTCCCTTTGGTCAGTGTTTGCTCTTTTGGTAAAACGCTAAGAATAGTTACATTTCCTTTTGCTTTTTCACCGATCTCTTTTTTTCCTGTTGCGCTTCTGGTTGTTTTTCCTTCTTTACTTATTTCTATACTTTTGGCAATTATCGTTTTTTTATCAACGTCTGTTGGGGTTTTTGTGGAAAAAGTAATATCTTGTTTTTGCTCGACAATTTTTGGTGTAACCGTTATTGATACTGCTGCTTTGACAAAAAAGATATATGAGATAAATAGAGCCAGAATAGTTAGAAGAAAAATAGGAATTATAAGAAGAAATTTTTTCTTTTGGGGGTTATGTTGAGAAGGTTTGGGTAAAAGAGAAAAAATTTTCTTACTGTTTTTAATGACAAACGATAATCCGGATAAAACCATTTTCCCAAATGGTTTTTTTGTTTCTAAAGGTTCAGGTTCTTTTTCCGGTATTATTTCTTCTTCCAGTTTTGTTTTGTTAATTCGTATATCGGCATTTTTTATAAATCCAAAATTTTCTTCTTCCTCCGGCTCGCTCGCCTCGCTGGAGCTCTCGCCTCGCGGCGAAGCAGCGGGTTGGCGAAGCGGGCCGTAGCTTTTAGCGGAGGCGGCTTCTTCTTTTTGTTGTTGTTCGCCAGACAATAATTCAAATCCCATTTGCGATGCTGCGCCGGAAAGTACGGCTTTAGCATCAAAATTTTTGGGGAGAATTGTGATTTGCGGCACATGGAGAAAGGGAAGACTTTTGCTCCATGAATGACTAATAAACGACTGTGATAGTTTTTCGTTATCATGTTTGTCAGAAAGTACCAGAATCCTTGATGGGAGCACCTCATAATTGGTAAAGTGATGTAAGAGTCTATCAGTAATTTGAGCAATATTATCTTCATTGGCTGTTCGTTTGGTTTCAATAACTCGTCCTGCCCGAAGCAAGGATACGGTAGTATGTTTTTGCCCAATCTCAATTAATATACCCGATACTGGTGCTCCTTCCTCCTCTTGTAGCAAATGGGCGATTGCCTCATGGATTACTAAAAAGCCAATTGGCTGCAATCCAAGGGCGTCGCTGGCTTTTTTTAGCAGCAATAAATACTCTTTTTTAATTTTTGTATCCTCAACCCAGGTTTCTTTTACACCAAAAATTGTTTTTTGTGTCTCGACATTTTCTGGTAATGTTTCTTCAGCCCTGCTTATGGCATTATCAAAAGATTCCAGCCATTCGTCTGGTGTTGATTCCTCAAGTGATGTGTTGAGAAATACTTCGTTTTTTCCAACTACCCGTACAATTCCACCGAGTTCTTCAAAGATTACCGCAGTTACCTTTTCGTCCCGAAGAAGAAGAGCCAGAAAATATTCCTTATTTTCTTTTTTCCCGAAAAAACTTGGCAGTTTCATAGTATTAAGCTCAAAAATCAAAGCGCAAAGTTCAAAACAACTCGCCTCGCTGCGAAGCGGGCAACGCAAAACTAAAAAGTTTTAAGATTTGAGCTCTAGTTTTGAGTTTTGACATTTGAGTTTTGAGTTTGTGAATGATTATTATTCACGACAGCATATATTCTTCTTTGCCTGTGACCAATATTTTCTTGCTTTATAATTGTAAACTGTTTTATCTTTCCTGTAAAATCAACATGTGGCCCGCCACAGAATTCGGCCGAATACGGCCGTTCTGAGCTCGTCGAAGTACCCCCACCAATAAAATACACTTTTACTTTCTCTTGGTATTTTTCATCAAATAGTCCTATTGCCCCAAGTTTTTTTGCATCAGCTAGATGCATTATTTCAAAATGGACGGGAAGATTTTCGCTGATTTTTTGATTTACAATTTTTTCAACTTGTTTTATTTCTTCATCAGTAAGTTTTCGGTCAAAGTTAAAATCAAAACGTAATCTTTCTGTTGTAATATTAGATCCTGTTTGATGAACATTATTACCTAATGTATCGCGAAGTGCTTGATGAAGAATGTGTGTTGCTGTATGCCCCAAGATGGTTTTTTTCTGATGGTCAGCAAGGCCTCCGGCAAATTTTTGGGCAGCACCAAGTCTTGAAAGATCTTTGTGTTCTTCCATTTTTTTGGCAAATTCCAAGATGTTAAAGGTATAACCTAGGCTTTTTATTTGTGTTGGAGAAAGACCGTGGGTGGCATAAAGAATAAAGGCATCTTCTGGGGAAATTTCGGTTGTTCCCATAAGCTCGTCTCCTTGTTTTTTATTGGGATATTTTTTAACGATGTATTCTTTAGCCCGATTTTGGGCTTTTCTATACGTTTGTTCTTCTTCGAGAATAGTAAGTTTTATCCGTTCAAAATCAACTTTTAGTTGAGGGTCTGTTTCTTGATATTGGCTAACAATTGATTCAATAATATTGGCACTGTTTTTACCATCCAGTTTATCCAGATTGTCGATAGATCTTCGGATAAGTCGGCGAAGAATATATCCTTGTTCGGTATTAGAGGGGGTGATATTGCCGCTAATCATAAAACAACTACCAATATAATGGTCGGTAATAATGCGCATTTCCCGAGCATTTGATTGGTATTCTTTGCCTGTTTCTTTTTCAACTGTTTTAATTATTGGTGAACACAAATTTGTTTGGAAAACATCTTGTAGGTTTTGGGAAGCTGCTAGTAATCTTTCCAGTCCGCCCCCAAAGTCCACATTTTTTTGAGGAAGTTCTTTAAATGTGCCGTCTTTTTGTTTGACGTATTGCATAAAAACACTATTACCAATTTCCATATATCGTCCACAATCACAATTTACATGACATAATTTTCCAAATTTTGTGTCGTGCGGGGTTTCGAAATCAAAAAATACCTCGCTGTCCGGCCCTCCCGGTTCCCCCGAAGGCATGTTTTCTGGTGTGCCAGATCTTGACCACCAGTTTTTTGATGTACCGTAATAAAAAATTCTTTTATCTGTATCGACGCCGGCATTTTCAAAAAGTCCTTTCCAAATATTTGCAGCCGTTTCGTCTTTTGGAATGTCGTTATATCCCTGGAAAACCGTGACATATAATTTTTCAGCAGGCAACCCAAGTGATTCTGTTAGGAAAGAAAAAAACCAAGGCAGTTGTTCGTTTTTGAAATACCCGCCTTGTCCGATGCCATCAGGCGAGGCAGGATCGCCCAAAGACCAATTGCCAAGCATGCGAAAAAATGTGGTATGGCGGTTATCTCCAATTTCGTCTATATCTTGGGCCCGAAAACTGTTTTGTACGTTAACTAGTCTTTTTCCTTGTGGGTGTGGTTCTCCAAGTAAATATGGCACTAGTGGTTGCATACCGCTACTGGTAAAAAGGGTGGTTGGATCGTTCTCTGGAACAAGAGGAGCATTAGGGATTTGTTTGTGTTTTTTATCCTTGAAAAAAGATATATATAAATCAACAATATTTTTAGCTGTCATCTTAGCTTCTATTATAGCACGGTATACATAGTGTAAGAAAAGGTGTTTTTTGCTGTGATATAGTAGATGTAATGACTGCTCCAAAAGAATTAGGGGGATTTGGGAATGAGGTTAAACGTGTCCCGTCTTCGTTAATTGCATCAACAAGTGAAGTGGTACAAATGTTAGATGCTATACGAGCTGGGGATGGAACATTTTGGTACGAATTATTTCAAGGAGCAGTTGATTATAATAAAGCTTCGGCTGGTAAACCATCTATAGAATGCGTTCTTTCTGATGGAAGAACACAACAATTGCCCGAATTTTTAAACGTTAATCCAGAAGCAACAGTAAGACAAGTTTTGGTCAAAAATCATATTCGTTCCGGAGAAGGTTTAAGTCCAGGTAATATTAGGGTTTTAGGTCATGGTGGTGGTGAAGGCACCTTGGGTCAACATGGAAGAGGATTAACAATCAGCGCCACAGCAAGTCTGGTTGGTAATCATTGCAAAGATATTTCCTTTTTGTCAGTAGCTGGTGGTAAACCATGGCGAGGAAGAGGCGAGATGGCAGTAGTAGATGGAGAAGAAGATCCTTGTTTTACTTTGGAGTACACCCAACAAGGAATTGTTCCAACGGATCAGACAGTAATAACAGTTGAGCGGCCAAGCGTGGAATTAATGAGATCATTACGAGCAATGCCAAGGGATTTTTTGCTGGCAAATGCTCAATATCAACATTCCGAAATTGCAGGCGATCAATATGAATATAAAATACCAAACGTATTTACTATGTACGCACAAAGAGACGATACTGTGTCTGTTGATCCTCAAGCATCATTTTTTTCAAATGAAGAAATAAGGACGTTTGGGTTACCAGATATACCAAGAGATAAATTAACCCAACTACCAAGAGTAGAGATACTTGATGATAGCTTGATATGCAAAAATCCTTCGGATGTAACAAGTAATGTTTTTGTTGATGGGCTTCGTTTGCAAAACAGTTATTATAATTATGCAATGCCATGGAGCTTTTATGGTTTTGGAAATGCATCGAATTATTTTGTAAAAAGATCACACGATTCACGATATGTCGAGGGAAATCCACAATTTCTTATTGGAAAGGTATTAGCTAAATGTAATTCTTCCGATGTGTTCTTAAGAATTTTGAGAAAAAATATCAATGGGCAGGAAACAGTAGAAGGGACAATAAGAAAAGAAACATTTGATCATATTTTGCCTTCTGCTGAAGATGCAATTTGTGCAGCATGGGATTTATTAGTTGTGGAGAGTGGTTACAAACCAGAAGAAGTATATGTAACAAGTAGTAGGGTAATGCAGCAAAGAGCAGAAGCAGAAGGGTTTTCAACCATTCTTTTGGGAGAAGGTGCGTATCGTGAAGTCTTACGAAAAAAAGGGAAAATACGCTCTGCAGAAGAGGCATTAGGAGTTAAGAAAGCAAGTCAGAGTATTGGAGAGACTGTGCATGTAAGAATGAGGACATCTGAAGAGCATGAAGAATCTTTGTTAGAAAAAGCAGTGCATTTGCTTGCCCTTTTTAAGGGGAGGATGCATATAGATCATATTTCTGGAAAAGCAAGTATTGATTTGGGAGAGGAAGCGGCAGCGGGTTTTCAGGGTAGTGTTAATGATCTTCCCTATTTTGTTGGCGCATTTGCCAGAGAGGTAGCAGTATTGGCTAGGCGAGCAGGTCGGGTAGATGTTGTTGTTGGTGATGGGCAAGCAGGAACCCAATTTGAGTTTGATGTATCTGACATCTCTGGAGGACTAGCAAAAGTAGAAACAAAAAAAGGAGAGGTTATTGCAAGAAAAAAGGGTCTTGATATTGCCATTTTCTCTAGAGGAAAAACAGAAGATGCCTTAAGTAGGTTTCTTGTTAGGTTGGAAGATGAAGTAGGTGTCCTTATTGGAGAAGATGGTTATATTGATTTAGAGAAATACCAAGGATCTGCAGCAAGTAAACTTGCGCTTATGAATATGCAGTTAGAACAGAAACGAAGAGAAATAGAAAAAATGAAGGAGGATTTTGCGAGTGAGGAAAGGCAGATTGCAATAAGACGAGATCAGATTCGGCAAGGTGCTCGGGCAAAAATCGCACTGCCAATGTCTTTATCTCCAAATACATCAGATATGCAGTTTGGTTCTCGAACTATTCAGGATCGTTCGTGGCAACATCAAGAGGAGGTACAAGAAATGCGAAATGAATTCCCCGATCTTATTATTACACCTCGGCAGTCTGGTAAAACAGGTCAACTTATTACTGCTATTAGTTCTTCATACAGTGTGGGAACAGAGCTTGAATATTACGAATTGTCCCCACTTCCGTTTGAACAAAGGCGGTATGCTGATAAAGCAATTACTCTCAAAAGAGTAATTGCTTCGGGAAAACGTCCCTTTTTTTCGATAGTAGGTCATAGGCCGGTTGGTTATTTTCATCCCGAAGGACAAGAAGTAAGTTTTTTTAAGTTACCTGGTAAAAATATTTGGGCAGCTTCTTCGGATAAGCAAATAGCGCCAGGTCTTGAGGTATATTTTGAAGCTACAGATGAAGTGGATATAAGCACTCCTAGTCAGATAGAGCAGGAACAACTTGTTAATGTTTCTATGCTAGATTTTTCGTGGCGTAATATTATTAGTTCGGTTTTAAGAAACAAAGTGCTTACAGAGAGAGAAAAAGCAGATATTATACTTGGTCATTGGCACAAAGAATTTGTATATAATCCAACTAAGCCCCCTGAATTTAAAAATGGCGATGATGTTTTTTTAGAAACAATAAGGGGTGCAGAAGGGAATTGCCAGGAGGCTGCTCGTGGACCACTCGCTTTGCTTCGTGCCGTTGGTATACCAACGCGGTACTTATTTGCTCAGCTTCCTCAGGATGGGAGATTGTTACTTGAAGAAGATGGTCATGCAATGATCCAGGCATATATAGATAAAGAATGGGTGACAATTGAACCACAATGGGGAATTTATGGGTATCTTGATGGAAAACAAAGTAAATCATTAAAAGCATCGTACCTACTTGATAGAATGCAAACAGAGCGTGCATTGCTTGCATCAGAATTACTTGGTGTTCCAGAAGTAGAAAGGGAACGCACAGTTCGCGCAGTGCTTGGTATGATTAATTACCAAAAACTTATCGAAAAAGGAGAGAAAATACGAAGCGAGGATTTGGTAAGAGAATATAGCGATTTTTTTGAAGGATTAAGCAAAGAACAAATTGCATTGCTTTTGCAACTGTTTGATACGCCAAATGTATTCCAATCTGGTACACAATATAAAAGAGCAAGGCAAATGAGAAGATTTGCAGATAATATTTAATAAGTGCTTATGCAAAAATTTAATTTTTTTAGTTGTCTAGGATTAGATGATCTTTCATCTCTAGAGAAGGAGAGATTACAAAAAGAAATAGAGGATGTAATCTGGGGAAAATTTATCTTAATAGGGACTGTTAAGTTACTTTCATTTGAAGAACGAAAGCTGCTTTCTAATTTAGTAGAACAAAAGGCACAAAAAGATACAATACAACATTTTTTGAATAGTAAGGTAAATAATTTCTCTCAAGAGTATGCAGCTTTTGCTCAAAAGGTTGAAGTTGAAATAATTAATGATCATATTGCTAATTTAATTACAGAGACGATACAAGTAATATCTTTGATAAAAGATAATAAAAAAAAGGAAAAATTAGAAGAAAAACTTAAACGGTATAAAAAGGCATTGGAATATTGTAGAGGATATGAATGGAAAAAGGTTGATAAAGAATTAAAGCAAGGAGAATTAAAAAGGTGAAATTAAAGGTATTTTACTATAGGTTATTGACAGCTTAGAGATTCGTATGTTATACACATAAAGCTCTCATCAAGGAAACAAAAAGAGGGTAGCTTACCTGGCTACTTTTTTTGTGTTTTTATAGATTGGGTATATCTGCCAAAACTGCAAATGCCAAAAAGCGACATACATAACAAAAAAAGACAAAATTGGGGAAGATCCTACTCTCGTCTTCCGGTATTAGATCTTCTTGCTATGCAAAAAGAATCATACCAATGGTTTCAAGATGTTGCAATTGGCGAAATCCTTAAAGAAATTTCCCCAGTTGATGATTTTACAGAAAAAGCTTGGTCATTAAGTTTAGATGAATACCGTTTTGGTAAGCCGTCTACAACTCCGCAAGTTGCGTTAGCAAAAGGCACAACATTTGATGTGCCTTTATATGTTAAGGCAACCTTAACTAACAAGAAAACCGAAAAAACCCAAACTCAAGAAGTTTTCCTTGGAGATATTCCTCAAATGACAGAGCGGGCAACATTTATTGTTAATGGTATTGAAAGAGCTGTAGTTAATCAACTTGTTCGTTCACCGGGGGTATTTTTTACTGCTGTACCGGATGTAGTAACTGGTAAAACTTTGCATATGGCAGAAATACGCCCAACTCATGGGTCTTGGTTGGAATTTGTAACAACCAGACATGATACCATAACAGTCAAGATAGACAGACGACGAAAGTTTTTAGTTTCTACATTTCTTCGAGCAATCGGCCTTTCCAGCAACGAACAAATCCAGGAAAAATTTAAAGCAGTAGAGGAATTAGACAAAAACGGATTTATCCGAAATACTCTTATGAAGGACGAAACAGCGAGCGAAACCGAAGGCTTAATTGAAATTTTTAGGAAAATGCACCCGGGAGAACCGGTTGTGTTGGAAAAAGTGCGGGAAAATTTTCGAGGACTCTTTTTTAACAATAGACGATACGATATTGGCAAAGTTGGTCGGTATAAAGTAAATAAGAAGCTTGGTGAAATTGCAGGTTTTGTTGGATCGCCGGAAACAGTATTAACAGTTAACGATATCATTGGTACAATTCAGTACCTTATTTCGCTTACCCAAGGAATAGGAAGTGTTGACGATATTGACAGTCTTGCAAATAGACGGGTCCGCCGGGTCGGCGAGTTGGTTGCCACAACTGCATTTCGTGTTGGTATGCTTCGACTCGAGCGCAGTATTAAAGAGAGAATGAGTCTTATCCAGCCGGAGATTCCTGTTGTTATCTCCAGTCTTATTAATGCACGTCCTATTATGGCTTCTATCAACGAATTTTTCCGCACATCCCAGCTTTCCACAATCCTCGACCAGACAAATCCGCTTTCAGAAATAGATAATCTTAATCGTTTAACAGTTATGGGTACCGGCGGTATTTCGAGAGAGCGTGCTTCATTCTCGATTCGAGATATTAATAGTTCTCAGTATAGTAGAATTTGTCCAATCAGATCTCCTGAAGGACCAAATATTGGTTTGGTTACTTATGTAGCTTCATATACTCGTGTTAATGAGTATGGGTTTCTTGAAGCACCGTATCGAAAAATCGAGAAGGAAAAACAAGGGAATAAAACAGTTATTAAAGCAACAGATGAGATTGTTTATCTCGATGCCGAAGATGAGCGAAAGCACTATATTACTCATGCCATGGCAATATCTGAAGATAATATTATTGTTTCAAATCGGGTGCCAGCCCGTTTTAATGGGGAATTTTTAGAAGCAGATAAAGAAAAAATTGGTTATGTTGATATGACGCCACGTCAAGTTGTGGGAGCAGCCGCTTCTCTTATTCCTTTTGTGGCTCATGACGAAGCAAACAGAGCCTTAATGGGAACTCACATGCAATGCCAGGCAGTTCCACTTGTCCAGCCAGAAGCGCCAGTTGTTGGTACAGGGATGGAAAAAACAGTTTCCCAAGTGATGGGACGGGTAGTTTGTGCGCCATTTGATGGAAAAGTTATCTATGCAGATGGGACAAAATTGCAATTAGAAGGTCTTAAAGGTGAAAAAGCAGTATATGCAATCGATTCATTTAAGAGAACAGCCCAGGCAACTTCGTATACACAAAAAGCAGTGGTGTCAGCTGGAGAAAGAGTAAAGAAGGGTGATGTATTGATTGATGGGCCGGCTAGTGACAGCGGAGAGTTAGCGCTTGGGCAAAATTTACTTATTGCCTATGCATCACTTGACGGTCTTGGCTACGAAGACGCAATTGTGATTTCCGATAGATTGGTAAAAGAAGATGTTCTTTCCTCTATTCACATTGAAAAATATGAAGCTTCGGTTGTTGAAACGAAGCTTGGCCCGGAAGAAACCACACAGGATATTCCTAATGTTTCGGAAGAAGATTTAGCAAATCTTGATGAAGATGGAATTGTGGTAGTGGGAAGCGAAGTCAGCCCAGGCGACATACTGGTTGGAAAGATTGCGCCAAAAGGCGAGACAGAACTAACAGCAGAAGAACGCCTGCTTCGGGCAATTTTTGGAGAGCAGGCTCGGGAAGTACGAGACACCAGTCTTCGCATGCCACATGGTGAGAGGGGAACTATTATTAGTGTCCAAACTCTTGATCGAAAACGGGGAGATGAGTTAGAGCCGGGAACAATTCGCAAGATTTTGGTTGAAGTTGCCCAATTTAGGCATGTGGTAGTTGGAGATAAGTTAGCCGGTCGACATGGTAACAAAGGGGTTATTTCAAAGATTTTGCCGACTTCCGATATGCCACATTTAGAAGATGGAACGGCAGTTGATATTGTTATTTCCCCAATTTCAGTGTTAGCTCGTATGAACCTTGGACAATTGTTGGAGGCTCATCTTGGTTGGGCAGCTCGAGCTTTGGGTGAAAAGGTTGCCACTCCGGTGTTTGAAAACATTAGCGAAGAAAAGATTGTAGAAATTCTTAAAAGAGCAGGATTGCCGATAAATGGAAAAACAACACTTTATGACGGTCGAACAGGAAAAGCCTACGAAAACCCGGTGGTAGTTGGTATCGAATATATTATGAAACTTATTCACATGGTTGAAGATAAGACTCATGCCCGGTCAACTGGTCCATACTCTTTAGTTACCCAGCAGCCCTTGGGTGGAAAAGCTCAAATGGGAGGCCAGAGACTTGGAGAAATGGAAGTTTGGGCACTAGAGGCACATCGAGCACGCTACATTTTACAGGAAATGTTAACCATTAAATCTGATGATATCGTTGGTCGAGCCAAGGCATTTGAGGCAATTGTTAAAGGTATCGATATTCCAACACCAAAAGTGCCTGAGTCGTTTAAGGTACTTATAAAAGAATTACAGGCATTGGCATTAAATGTTATACCGGTCGGCGCGTTAACTACACAAGTATTGCCAGTTGAGGGAGAAAAAGTGGAAACTGAAGCTAAAGAATTACAAGTTACGCTTGGAGGAGAAGAAGTGGTAGGAATAAATCCAAGCACAGGTATGCATGAGGAGAAAATATGATAGAGAAAAGACCAAAAGATCAAACAATTATTGATTTTAAATCATTAAAGATTTTATTAGCAGATCATAAAGATATTACTTCATGGTCGTATGGTGAGGTAACCAAGCCCGAAACAATTAACTATCGAACTCTCCGGCCGGAAAAGGACGGTTTGTTTGATGAGAGAATTTTTGGACCCACAAAAGACTGGGAATGTTATTGTGGAAAATACAAGAGAATCCGCTACAAGGGCATTATTTGTGATAAATGTGGTGTTGAAGTTACTCTCTCGAGAGTGAGACGCGAACGCATGGGACATATTACACTTGCATGCCCAGTTGGTCATGTATGGTTTTTCAAAGGGCCTTCTTCTCCTTTGGCATTGATATTGGATATCCCACAAAAAAGTCTTGAATCAGTTATTTACTATGCTTCGCATCTAGTTATTGCTATTGATGATAGGAAAAAGGAAGAGGCAATTAAGAAGTTTACAGAAACAATAGAAGAAAGACGGGAAAAGCTTAAAAAAGATATTGAGGTCGAGCAAAAGAATATGGAGCAGGACCTTGACGATAAGAAAAAAGAGGCCAAAGACCGAAAATCCACACAGGAACAAAAAGACCTTATTGTATCAGAAATAGAGCTTCTTAAGAGGCAAAAAGTGACAGCTTTAGAAAAACGATTCGAAGAAGAAAGCAGTAAATTAACCGAGCTTGCCGATGCGCTATTACGTCTTTTGAAGAGTCTTAAGGTTGGTAGTGTTATTTCTGAAGAAGAATACTTCAAGCTTATTGAATACGATATTTCAATTTTCTTCACCATGCAAACAGGTGCAGAAGGTTTACATGCTCTTTTAGACAAGCTTGATCTTTCGGCACTTATTGTAAACCTTCGGGAAGAAGCAGAAAAATCATCTGGCGCCCGGTATCTAAAGGTTATTAAGCGACTTCGTCTTATAGAGGCAATGAGAAAAGCAAGTATTTCGCCGTCCGCGATGATTATGATTGCCCTGCCTGTTATCCCGTCAGACCTTCGTCCGATGGTTCAGTTGGTGGGTGGTCGGTTTGCTACCTCTGATTTGAATGATTTGTACAGAAGAATTATTAACCGAAATTCAAGGTTGAAGCATCTAATGCAGCTTGGTGCGCCAGAGATAATTCTTCGAAACGAAAAACGAATGCTTCAGGAAGCAGTTGATTCACTCATTGATGCATCACAACGAAACCAGGTCGTGTCGGCTCCTCTTCGATCCCTTTCTGATATGTTGCGAGGAAAGCAAGGACGATTTAGACAGAATTTGTTGGGAAAACGTGTTGATTACTCTGGACGCTCTGTTATTGTAGTTGGTCCACAGCTTAAGCTTACCCAATGTGGCTTACCAAAAGAAATGGCCTTGGAAATGTTTAAACCATTTGTGCTTAGAGAAGTAATAACTAGAGGTTTAGCGCCAAATATAAAATCAGCAAAGCGATTTATCGAAAAGCGCCCACCAGAGGTATTTGATATTTTGGAAGAAATTACTAAGAATCATCCGGTACTACTTAACCGGGCACCTACACTGCACAAACTTGGTATCCAAGCATTCTATCCGGTATTAATTGAAGGAGCAGCAATTCAGCTTCATCCTTGTGTCTGTGCAGGTTACAATGCAGATTTTGACGGCGACCAGATGGCTGTTCATATTCCGCTTTCTCAAAAAGCACAAGAAGAAGCAGTACGATTGATGATGCCAAGTCACAATTTATTAAAACCGGCAGATGGTAGTCCAATAACGCTGCCAAATAAAGAAATGGCGGTTGGCATTTTTTACCTTACCTCGGTAGACGAACAAGCACGAAAAGAAGTACTGCCGTCATTTGCCAGTATTAACGAGGCAATGTTGGCATACTCACTAGAAAAGGTAAAACTTCGTGAACCAGTAAATGTCAAAATCGAAGATAAGAGCGAACAAGTTATAGAGACAACTGTTGGAAGAATTATGTTTAACGAGCGTCTTCCAAAGAGTATGGATTATGTCAATGAAGCAGTAAAAGCATCAGGAATCAATAAATTAATTAGAAAAGCTATTGGTAAATATACTTCAGAGGAAACAACAGAAATTATTGATGCTATTAAAAACCTTGGGTTTATTGCTTCAACACTATCCGGTATTTCTGTATCTGTATTTGATAACCATATGGTGCCGGAAAAAGATGCGCTTATTGAGGCATCAGAGAAGAAAATTACTGCTATTGAAGATGAATATCAAAAGGGGCTTATTACTATTGATGAGAAAAAGAGACTTTCAAACGATGTATGGTTAAAGACAACCGATCATATTGCAGATTTGACATGGAATAATTTGAAATCGACCAACGTGATTAAAACCATTATCGATTCCGAAGGTGCTCGTGCAGGGAAAGAGCAGCTGAAGCAGCTTTCGGCAATGAGAGGGTTAATTCTTGATCCGCTTGGTAAAATCGTTGAATTGCCAATTAAATCTAATTTCCGTGAAGGTCTGTCTATTTTTGAATACGTTGCATCAGCCCGTGGTTCTAGAAAAGGTCTTACCGATTCAGCACTCAAAACAGCCAATGCAGGATACTTAACTAGACGGTTAGTTGATGTAGCTCACGATGTGATTATTAGTCAAGAAGATTGTGGCGCTACAGAGGGAATTGTGGTAGCAGAAACAGACCGTCGTGTAGCGCCATTCACGAATAGAATTATTGGTAGGGTAACAGCGCAAAAAGTTGTTTCAAAGAAAACTAAAAAGACAATTCTTGAAGCAAACGAAGAAATTACCGAAGAAAAAGCAGCAAGTTTGGTTGAAAACGATGTTTTGGAAATTCAGGTGCGCTCTCCTTTATATTGCAAATTGTCTTATGGTATTTGTGCGCTTTGTTATGGTTGGGATTTTGCCACCCGAACAAAAGTACATCTTGGTGTTCCAGTAGGAGTTGTAGCAGCTCAATCAATCGGTGAGCCTGGTACACAGCTTACCATGCGTGTTCGTCATTTTGGTGGTGTTGTTATGTCTGATGTTACTCAAGGTTTGCCACGTGTCGAAGAGCTTTTCGAAATGCGAACACCCAAGAATTTCTCTCCAATTGCAGAAATTGGTGGAAAAGTTACGATCGAAACATCAGATGATGGTCATGTCATTCGTGTTCGCAATACACGAATGAAGCCGGTTGAGGAGCGTGAGTATTTCGTGCCCTTAGCAGCCAACCTGTTGGTTACCGATGAGGATGAAGTTGTATCTGGTACCCAGTTTGCTCAAGGATATTTAGATCCAAAAGAAGTATTAAAGGTAAAAGGACTTATTGCAGCTCAAAGGCACATTATTGAGGAAGCACAAAAAGTATACGAGTCTCAAGGTATCACCATTAACGATAAACATTTCGAAGTTACACTTAGAAAGATGTCCGATAAAATTATTATCGAAACTGTTGGAGATACAGCCTTTGTCCCAGGTGACTTTGTTACAAAGACCAAGTTTGAAGAAGTAAATACCGAAATGATTGCCCAGGGTGGAGAGCCGGCAACAGGACGACAAATGGTCTTGGGCGTTACCAAAGCATCGTTATTCTCCGACTCATGGCTTTCGGCAGCATCATTTCAAGAAACAACAAAAGTACTTACCGAAGCAGCACTTGAAGGACGAGAAGATTATCTTGTTGGACTTAAGGAGAATGTTATCATCGGTCGTCTTATCCCAGTTGAAGGCGCAGCGCCGGTTGAAGTATAATATGCAAACTCAAAGCTCAAATGTCAAAGTTCAAAACTATAACTTAAAACTTAAAACTTTTAGTTTTGACTTTTGAGTTTTGCGTTTTGAGATTTTATTATGCCTACATTAATGCAGCTTACAAAAAAAGGAAGAAAGAAAAAGGTAAAAAAGACACGTTCAACTGCTTTGCGGCGTTTGTACAATGCCAAAGAGCGAAAGTATACTAACGAACTTTCACCGCAAAAACGAGGGGTAGTAACTTTGGTTAAGACCATGACGCCAAAAAAGCCAAATTCAGCTCTTAGAAAAGTGGCTCGTGTAAAATTATCTAACAGAATGGAAGTTACAGCCTATATTCAGGGTGTTGGACATTCTCTATCCGAGCATGGTATTGTGGTTGTTAGAGGCGGACGTGTCAAAGATTTGCCAGGTGTAAAATACCATATTATCAGAGGTAAATACGATTTGTTAGGCGTTGACGGACGAAAGACATCCAGAAGTAAATATGGTACCAAGAAAGGTTTGGGTGGTGCGCCTGCTGCGCCGTCTGCGCAAGCAAAAGCGGCTCCAGCAGCGCCCGCAGCAGCATAGTATATGAGACATAAAAAAACAGCAAAAAGAGAAACATTGCCAGATCCGATATATAAAAATAAGCTTGTAACTAAGTTTATTAATCATGTCATGATTGCCGGTAAAAAGACAGTTGCCGAAAAAATGTTTTATGCTGCTTTTGTAGCAATCGAAGCAAAGGGCCAAAAACCGCTTGAGGTTTTTGAAAAAGCAATCCAGACTGTTGGGCCAAAAGTGGAAGTGCGGGCAAGACGAGTTGGTGGGGCAAATTACCAGGTTCCGGCAGAAGTACGGGGGGAGCGAAAAGTATCATTGGCAATCCGTTGGATTTTAGACGCGGCAAAAGCGCGGCCAAGTAAGGAATACCATAGTTTTGCCAACAAATTAGCAGCAGAACTGCTTGACGCAGTGCAAAACCAGGGAGCAGCCATTAAAAAAAGAGACACCGTTCATCGTATGGCAGATGCCAACAAAGCCTTCGCCCACTTTAGGTGGTAAAAATTATTCTATAGTTATTCCGAGTATTTTGTCTCCGATTTCTATTTTTCCAACAATATCCATTCCCTTTGTTACTATTCCAAAGTTAGTATATTGGCCATTAAGCCACGGCGACTCCTTTTTAGTTATAAAAAACTGGGCGTCGTTTTGGACTTTGCCGTCTCCCCGACTGGCCATACCGACCGATCCAACAATAAAAGGATTGTTATTAAATTCAACCGGCATGTTGCTGTTGCCACCTGTTCCATTGCCAAACGGATCTCCACCTTGGATAACCCAATCTTCTACTCGATGAAAGGTAAGGTTGTTATAAAATCCGCTTTTTGCTTTGTTGACAAAATTGTAAACGGTATTAATGGCATCCCGGGTATAAAAAGTCATGGTGATACTGCCTTTACTGGTTTTTACTACAGCACTTTTCGATGCCATTTCTTCTAAAAAAAGTTGTCCAAGCCTGGCGCTTTCAGAAGCCGGGTTTGCTGCTACAGATGCAGGTTGGTTAGGGGGTAGTTGTTGGGGTTGCACAGGCGCTGACGTTGGAGATGGCGAAAGGGGGATAATTGTTGGAATAACAGTTGATTTTTGATCCTGTGAGTTTGCCATAAATAATATTCCTAACATGCCAAGCGCAACAATTGTGACAAAGAAAATAACCTTGCCCATGCGGGAGATTGTAGCACAAAAATTAAAAGTATGGTATACTGAATAAAGCTCAAAGTTCAAATCGCAAAGCTCAAAGTTACAACTAAAAGCTCAAAGCTTATAAGTTTTTTAGTTTTGAACTGTAGTTTTGAGTTTTGACATTTGAGTTTTGAGTTTTTATTATGGCTGACCAAAAATCAAGATTAACAGAATTAGATAAAATTAGAAATATTGGCATTATTGCTCATATCGATGCGGGGAAAACAACTACTACCGAGCGTATTTTATATTACACAGGAAAAACCTACAAAATTGGCGACATTGATGAAGGAAATACCCAAATGGACTGGATGGAGCAGGAAAAAGAGCGTGGTATTACCATTGTTTCTGCAGCTACAACCGCATTTTGGAAGGATTATCGCATTAACATTATTGATACCCCAGGCCACGTTGATTTTACCGCAGAAGTCGAACGTTCGCTTCGAGTATTAGATGGGGGCATTACTGTTTTGGATGCAGAAGAAGGCGTGCAGTCGCAATCCGAAACTGTCTGGCGCCAGGCAGACAAGTATAAAGTTCCTCGTATTTGTTTTGTTAATAAAATGGACAAACTTGGCGCCGACTTTTTGGCAACTGTTAAAAGTATCGAAGACAGACTTGGTGCAAATCCGGCAATTATGGTACTCCCAATTGGCCGCGAGCAGGAATTTAAGGGTATTTTTGAGCTTCTTACCATGAAATCTATAGTTTGGGGTGGCGAGGAGCTTGGGGCAAAGTTTACAGTAACCGATGATATTCCCGAAGGCATGGAGGCCGAGATTAAAGAATATAGAAATAAACTAATTGAAAAAATTTCCGAGACAGACGACGCCTTGTTAGAAAAATATCTTGGAGGAACAGAACCTCCAATCGACGAGCTTAAAAAGGCGCTCCGTAAAGCAGTTATTGCATACAAATTAGTTCCAATTTATGCAGGCTCGTCATTGCGCAATAAAGGTGTTCAGCCGCTACTTGACGCAGTGATTGATTATCTTCCATCTCCTGTTGATTTAGGAGAAGTAAAGGGTGTACATCCCAAAACGAATGCGCCAGAGGTTCGAAAACTTGTTGTGGAAGAGGCGCTTTCGGGTCTGGCTTTTAAAATCCAAAACGATCCACACGTTGGAAAAATTACCTACTACCGAGTATATTCAGGAAAAATTATAGCCGGATCTTATATTTATAACAGTACTAAAAATATTCGAGAACGCGTTGGTCGATTACTCCTTATGCATGCAAATCAAAGGGAAGAAATTAATGAAGCATATTCAGGAGAAATAGTTGCTGTTGTAGGACTCAAAGATACGACCACCGGAGATACGCTTTGTGATGAGGCAAAACCAATTATTCTTGAAAAAATTTCTTTTCCTGATCCTGTTATTTCTCTTGCAATCGAACCAAAAACAAAATCAGACCAAGAAAGACTTGGATATTCATTAAAACGTCTGATGGACGAAGATCCAACATTTCATGTTAAAACCAATCACGAAACAGGCCAAACTATTATCTCGGGCGTGGGAGAATTACAGTTGGAAATTATGGTCGACCGTATGAAACGGGAATTTAATGTGTTGGCAAACGTTGGCGCACCACAAGTTGCGTATAAAGAAACAGTCAGTAAAACTGCCGAGGCAGAAGGAAAGTACATTAAACAGTCCGGTGGTCGGGGACAATATGGCCATTGTTTCTTACGTGTTGAGCCAAAGCCTAGGGGTGAAGGATACGAATTTGTTGATGCCATTAAAGGTGGCGCAATTCCGGCAGAATTTATAAAATCTGTTGAAAAGGGCGTAAAGGAAACTATGGAAAACGGTATCTTACTCGGATATCCAATGGTTGATATGACAGTAACGTTGTATGATGGAAGTTTTCACGATGTTGACTCGTCAGATATTGCCTTTAAAATCGCAGCATCACAAGCTTTGCAGGCAGTAACCAAAAAAGCAGATTTAACACTTCTTGAGCCAATTATGAAGGTCGAAGTAACTACTCCATCTGAATTTATGGGAGATGTTATTGGGGATTTATCTGCCAAGCGGGCGCAAATTTCAGGAACAGAAGAAAAGCATAAAGCTACCATTGTTATGGCAATGGTGCCGCTTGCCGAACTTTCAGGATACGCAACAACTCTGCGAAGCATGTCTAAAGGTCGAGCAAGTTATTACATGGAGCCATCACACTACGAAGAAGTGCCACGAAACATTGTGGAAGCAATGCTGGCAAAATCCACCTTCACTGGCCGCGTCAACGCCCAATCGTAGTGTGTTTTTTCTCACACTCTGAAAACAAAAAATTTATTTTCACAGGGTGAGGGGAGAATGTCATTTGTATCCGTAGACTAGTCTACGGATACTGAGTAAGGAGTAAAGTATTAAGAAGAAATGTTTTTTTGAAAGGTTTGGTATAATGGCGGGGTGGAAAAGGTTGTAGTTTTATTATTTTTGATTATTGGTGTTGCTGTTTTCTTTTTTCTGCAGAAAAAAGAAGAACAAAAAAAGCAAGTTTTGCCTGCGTCTGATGTTTTTATTTCTCCTACTCCAGAGATTATTCGTGATACCGAAAAGAAGTTTTTATTTGTTCCTTACTGGGGGCAGACGCAAGAGCGTATACCAGATTCGTTTGGAGATGGGTTAATATATTTTGGAGTTACTCCAGGAGAAGAAGGTGTTGATACAAAAGAAGATGGTTATTTAGGACTTGGCAGATTTTCGGCAATTGCCCAAGGACGGGATACATTTTTAACATTGCGGATGATTGATGATAAAACAAGTTTTCCCATACTCAAAGATAAGCCTCGTCAAAAGAAGATAATCGAAGACTCAGTTGCAATTGCAAAGCAATATAATTTTGACGGAATCGTTTTGGACCTCGAAATTAGCAGTTTACCGTTTACAACGGTAACCGACCAGATGAATAGTTTTGTTACAGACTTTTCCAAAAGCGCAAAGTCAGAAAATCTCAAATTTTCCATGGTGTTTTTTGGAGATACGTTTTTCAAACTTCGGTCATACGATGTAACCGTATTACGGCAGTATCTAGATACAGTTTTTGTTATGGCATATGACTTTAGTAAAGCAAACGGCGATCCAGGGCCTAATTTTCCTTTGCCGGAGTTTACTCTGATGGTGCAAGATTTTCTAAACCTTATTCCAAAAGAAAAACTGGTGATTGTGTTTGGGATGTTTGGGTACGACTGGACAGTTGACGAACAAAATAAATCTATAAAGCAAGCACAGGCTAGGACACTCACAGTTGCCAAAAAGCAATTTATTGGTACCTGTATATTTCTAAATTGTGTAGTAAAACGGGACGAGCAGTCGGCAGAAATAACAGTGTCGTATGTAGATAAAGATGGGAATAATCATATTGTGTGGTTTGAAGATGAAGAATCCGTGGCTAAAAAGAGTGAATTTCTCAAAGAGAAAGGAATTAAAAGTGTTGGTTACTGGGCATACTCGTATTTCTAGTTTTCCCACCTCGGAGGAGTCATGGTTTCACTTCGTTCAGCCTGCCACCATCCGAGGTGCATCAGAGAGAGTATGGAATTTGGTGTTTGTAGGCGTTTGCTTTGACTCGTTGGATGATTTTTTCTGCATTTGGAAAACCTTTCTTAATAATTTCTTCAATAGTTAGTTTATGTTCAAAGTAGTAATATAGGACTTGGTCGGCTTCTTGGTAGGTAAAGCCAAGTTCTCCTTCATCTGTTTGACCTTCCCATAAATTGGCTGTTGGTTTGGCTGTGATAATTTCTTTTGGAACACCCAGGTATTTTGCCAGTTCAATAATTTGGGTTTTATATAAATGTTGAATTGGTTCTATGTCGGACGCTGCGTCGCCAAAGCGGGTAAAGTAGCCAAGGAGATGTTCGGATTTATTCTCAGTGCCCACAACCAGGCATTTGTGTTTTTTTGCAAGATCATATAAAAAGATCATTCGAATTCTCGCCATAATGTTTCCGATACGAACATTGTCGTTTCGATTTACACCAAGATTTTGCACACAAGCATCAACAGCATTCTTTATATAAATTTCAAAAACATTTTTTGTGGGAGTAGTAATGGAAGAAGGAAAATAGGTAAGAGAAATAGGAAATATATTTTTTTCTGGGAGGGCTCTTTTGAGAAGCAGGAGGCTTGTGGCTGAATCAATCCCGCCAGATATACCAATTACGGCATTTTTAATATTTTGTTCTTGAAATGTTTTTTTGAGAAACAAAACAATCTTTTCGGTTTCTTGTTTTGGATTAATTGATGGAATGATATTCATATCTATTTCGTCTCATTGACTTTTTGATATTTTTGTGATAACATCATCATAGATTAGGGCGTCAACCGTTAGGATGATGGCTCTTTTTTATTTGGGTATTGACGATTACACAAAACATTTGATAAAATACATCTATCATTAGGGAGAATACGAACAATAGACTACGTGTCTATTTGCAACGCCTCCCATTTTTTATGGCTTTAACTCTAACTTATTTTTCTCAAAAACAATAAAAGTTTTGTATTTCTGAAAAGGCTTCAATAATGATGACTCTGATTTATCATTCGGTACTATAATGCTAAGGAGTTTTTTGTTCTTAACCAAAAACTCATGAAGACAATAAAAATCTCCATCTCCTGAAACAATTACTGCTTTTTCGTACTTATCGTATTGAATTTTTGCTGCATGCAAAACGAGCTCCGCATCAACATTTCCTTTCACTTTGCCAAAACTGTCTTTAACAGTTGGTTTGAATACCAAATCATATCCATAAGATTTAAGCTTTTTATATAAAATCTCATTTTGTTTTACATATCCTATGCAAAGAAATGCTTTTTGTACTCTGAATTTGTCAGTTAAATATCTCCTGAATCTTTTGAAATCTAGTTTCCAACCTTTATAAACCACTTTTCCATGCTTAACGATATTCTTACTTGTCCCCAAGTTTAAATTCTGACTATCAATAAAAGCATATACTTTCGGTTGTTCTTTTTTCATTTGTAATTTATTTGACTTAAATTCATTAAAATTTATCAACTAGCTACGTCCTTCGTTAAAAAAACGATTACTCTTCTCGGATTTTTGGGTGATGGATTATAGACAATGGGAATTCGATGTCGAAGGAATCGCGGGAAAGTAATTGTTTTGCTAAATCTTTCTTTTTCTCTCCACTAATAATTACAGCCACATTTTTTGCACTTAAGACTTGCTGTGGACCTAAGGACATACCGTATTCTCGAAAATGAGAACCGCTATACGCTTGATTTTCGTGATTTTGATTAAATCCCGGAAGTAAATGTGTAACGTTCCAGCCGGTCTCCTCTTTTGTTCCTGGTATGACATTTGCATAATTTCCTTTTGGACCAATTGCTAAAATAAGTAGATCGATTTCTGCCTCAAAATCATCAATATGCGATGCTTCTGGTTTAACCACCTTAACTGCGACACCTGTTTTTTCTTGCAATGGAGCTAATAAGTGCTTTCTTGCAAATCCTTCATAACTTGCAGGATCACTAGTTGAAACATAAACAAATAGAGGCTGCTTCTCTTCTAGCTGCTCATCCATGAGGACAAATTGAACTTTATCCCAATTCTTAAATTCCTTCGCATGATTAATTGTCCATTCGTAAATAGGCAAAGGGGTACTTGATAATGGAGATGATACGCGGAACAAACCACTTTCTGTAGATTTAGATTGTAAATCTTTCCAAAGATTCCCAACTGGTTCTGCAAGAGATGGAACTACTTTTTTTTTCACGGTAACATTATAACACCATGAGTTATAAGTGTGGGATTGTATGATTGTATCTTTACCTGAAGATGTTGTGCTATGCTTTTTATTTATATAAACTGTGTTTTTTAATATACTCTTCTACTTTTGTTGGTACAAGGCCAGTTATTGGTTCACCTTTTTTTACTTTTTCTCGTATTTCGGTTGAAGAGATATTGGGAATATTATTTTTTCCATCTCGCTGGATAATAATAAGGCCAAAGGTGTGTGTTATTTCTTGCCATCCCTCCCATTTTGGAAAGTCTGCAATTTGGTCTGACCCAATAATCCAAGAAAAAGAGTGATGGGGGTGAAGTTCTTTTAGATCAATAAGTGTTTCATAGCTTATGCTTATCCCTCCTTTTATTATTTCGTAATCTGATGTTTGTATTGTTTTTGTTTCTAAAAGTACAGTCATGGCGAATCTGTCTTTGGCTGAAGTAAGGTTTTTTCCAAAGGCATGGGCAAAACAAGGCATAAGCCAGACTTGATCAAATTTCAGCTTCGAAATAACAGATTCAGCAATTTTTACATGACCATTGTGCGGCGGATCAAAGCTTCCGCCCAAAATTGCAATGCGCATTTGGGGTATTATACAATTTTGACCCTTGACTAGGCAAGGGAAATGTTGTATATTTATTTTTTATAAACACATATGGCAGATGTAAAAAAATTCGAAAGAAATAAACCACATATTAATATCGGAACCATCGGTCACGTTGACCATGGTAAAACCACCACAACCGCAGCAATTGCAACAGTCCTTTCTAAAAAGGGATTGGCAACCGCAAAAAAGTATGAAGATATAGATAATGCCCCAGAAGAAAAAGCACGAGGAGTCACAATTAACATTTCCCACATTGAATACGAAACAGATAAAAGACACTATGCACACATTGATGCTCCAGGTCACGCAGATTACATTAAAAACATGATTACCGGTGCAGCACAAATGGATGGAGCAATTTTAGTTGTTTCTGCACCAGATGGTCCTATGCCACAGACTCGAGAACACATTCTGCTTGCGCGCCAGGTTGGTGTTCCATCAATTGTTGTATATCTTAACAAATGCGACATGGTGCAAGATGCAGAGCTTTTGGATTTAGTCGAAATGGAAGTTAGGGAGCTTCTTACCAAGTATCAATATCCTGGAAACGATGTGCCAATTATCCGCGGTTCATCTCTTAAAGCGCTTGAAGGCGACGCAGAATACGAGAAAAAGATTATGGAGCTTATGGATGCTGTTGATAACTACATTCCAACACCAAAACGAGATATCGAAAAGCCATTTATGATGGCTGTAGAAGACGTCTTTTCTATTAAAGGACGAGGAACCGTTGTTACCGGACGGGTCGAGCGGGGACAAGTAAAAGTAAACGAGACTGTAGAAATAGTTGGAATTAGACCTACAAAATCAACTGTTGTAACCGGAGTTGAAATGTTTCGAAAGCAGCTTGACGAAGCCCAAGCAGGAGATAACGTTGGATTACTGCTTCGAGGTATCGAAAAAGACGATGTAGAACGAGGCCAGGTTATTGCCAAACCAGGCAGTATTACTCCACATACAGAATTTGAGGCAGAAGTATATATCTTAACTAAAGAAGAAGGCGGACGACATACCCCATTCTTTACCGGTTACAGACCACAATTTTATATTAGGACAACAGATGTTACAGCAGAAGTTGCTTTGCCACAAGGTGTAGAAATGGTTATGCCAGGAGATAGTACAAAAATGACAGTTAAGCTTATTAATCCAATCGCTTTGGAAGAAGGATTAAGGTTTGCAGTACGAGAAGGCGGCAAGACAGTAGGAGCAGGAGTTATTAGCAAGATTCTTAAATAGTTTTGTACTTTAACTTGTTGGGAGGATATATATGCCAAGAGGAAGAATTAGAGTTCGTCTAAAAAGTTACGACGCGCGGGTTATCGACACCTGCTGCCAGCAAATTTTAGATACGGCCATTCGGACCGGCGCAAAAGTCGTGGGTCCAATCCCTCTCCCAACAGATAGAAGTTTATACGCAGTAAATAAATCCCCATTTGTTGATAAAAACGCCCGAGACCATTTTGAAATCCGCGTCCACAAACGCCTTATTGACATTATCTCTCCAACCGACCGCACCATCGATCAATTAACTCATCTCGAGCTCCCAGCTGGAGTTGATGTCACAATCAAGATGTAATTTGTATCTCCCCAGAAGCTTATTGCAATTCGAAGCTGCTCGTTATATAATAAGTTTCAAATAAACATGATAAACCTTTTGGAGGTATATCTGGCTACATAGCGCACGGGTTTAGGGTCTAGACGCAAAGCGACTGTATGTAGTCGCTTTTTTGGTTTTTTTATATGCAAGCATTTATTGGACAAAAAAAAGATCAGTCGCAAGCATTCCTAACCGACGGAACCAGAATTCCTGTGACAAGAATTGCCACAGGTCCGCTTCCAGTTGTATGGGTAAAAATAATGGAAAAAGACGGATATGCCAGTATTCAACTTGGAATGGGAATTAAAAAGCATCCAAATAAAGCTTTGAGCGGACACATACGAGGAGCAAAACTAGAAAAAGCCCCTCGTTTTTTACGGGAAATTCGCCTCAATGACAGCGAAGTAGCAGATGCGCCCAAAATAGGGGATAAAGTAGTGGTTACCGATGTCTTAAAACCGGGAGATATAGTTGATGCCATGGGATTTTCGAAAGGAAAAGGTTTTGCAGGAGGGGTAAAACGGTACCACTTTAAGGGAGGACCAAGGACTCATGGACAGTCAGACCGCGAACGCGCACCAGGGTCAATCGGCCAGACCACTACACCAGGGAGGGTTTATAAGGGTAAACGCATGGCAGGGAAAATGGGTGCGGAAAATGTAACGGTTAAAAATCTTTTGGTTGTGTCAGTTACCGAATCAGAAGTGTTGGTAAAAGGGTTAATTCCAGGAGCTAAAGAAAGTTTGGTTATTCTAAAAAAGAAAAAAGAGAGTAAGAAATTCGTGCCGCTTTATAAGGAGGAGAAAAATGGTTAAAAAAGCTGGTTTGACAATTGATGTTTTTGATACAAAAGGGAAAGTTGTGGAAACAATAAAATTGTCAAAAGAGGTGTTTGGTGTAAAAGTGAATAAGGCGCTTTTGGCCCAAGCGGTAAGGGTATACCGAAGAAATCAGCGTTCGGGGAGTGCTTCCACAAAAACTAGAGGAGAGGTTACCGGGTCTACCCGAAAGATATATAGACAAAAAGGTACAGGAAGAGCTCGCCATGGCGGAGTCCGGGCTCCAATTTTTGTCCATGGAGGTATTGCGCATGGGCCAAAACCAATCAATTTTTCCAGAGATCTGTCTAAAAACATGAAAAAACAAGCATTGTTTTCTGCGCTTTCATTAGTATTTCAACAAAAAGGTCTTACTGTTATTGCAGGGCTAGATAAGTTAAAGCCAAAAACAAAAGCAATGGCTCAAAGTCTGGAAAAGCTCGATTTGTTTAAAGGAAAGAAGGGTAATAATTCGTTATTGTTTGTCGAGCCTAAAGATGCAGAAGCTATGCATAAGTCTATAAGAAATATTGCCGGAGTTACTGCCATGCAGGCATCTCAATTAAATGCATATGATGTTTTACGGTATAAGCATATTCTTTTTGTAAAAGAGGCAGTAGAGTCTATTTCGAAATAATATGAATCAAGGTATGATACGGCCAATTATTAGCGAAAAATCAATGCAAGATGCAAAGAGTGGTAAATTTACCTTTGTTTTTGCAAAGTACTCAAGAAAAGAGGATATAAAAAAAGAAATCGAAAAAGCATTTAATGTTCATGTTTTGTCATTAGCTACAAGTGTAGTAAAAGGCGGCAGGAAGAGGATTGGTAAGCGAAGAGAAGAAGTACGTATAAGTCCATGGAAGAAAGCTATAGTTATGCTATCAAAAGGTGAAAAAATTAGCCTGTTTGATATAGGAGAAGAAAAAAAATAAATATATGAAATTAAAAGTTATTAAAAAGAAACATTCTGGAAGAGATGCAACTGGACAAGTGTCAATTAGACATCAAGGCGGGCAGCATAAGCGGTTTCTTCGTATTATTGATTTTAAACGTGACAAGCACGGGATTTCTGGAAAAGTGGTTGCTTTTGAGTACGATCCTAATCGAACATGCGACGTGGCACTTATCCAGTATAAAGACGGAGAAAAACGTTATATACTAAAGCCGGAAGGATTAGCCATAAGCGATGTGGTTGTTTCTGGGAGAGACGTAGAAACAAAAATTGGCAATGCCTTGCCTATGGATGTATTGCCAATTGGTACAGTTATTCATAATATAGAGCTTCGTCCCGGAAAAGGTGCACAGATGGCGCGATCTGCCGGAACGGCGGCAGTTATTCAGGCTAGAGAAGGGGAATTTGTCCATCTAAAACTTCCATCTGGAGAGGTACGAAAGGTAAGAAGTTTGGGATTTGCCACCATTGGACAGCTTGGTAACATTGAATGGAAAAACGAAGTATTAGGAAAAGCAGGTCGGGCCAGGCACGTGGGAAGACGGCCAACAGTTAGGGGAGTTGCTCAAAATCCACGGTCTCATCCACACGGTGGAGGAGAAGGAAGATCTGGAATTGGCATGGCAACACCAAAGACATATGCAGGTCGAGCTGCAGTTGGGAAAACCCGAGATAGAAATAAATATTCTAATAAACATATTTTGCAAAGGAGGAAAACAAAACATGGGTAGATCAAGTAAAAAAGGACCGTATATTGATACTAGAGTCCTAAAAAAAGTCATAAAACAAAAAGAAACAGGAGAAAGAGGACAAATAAAAACATGGTCACGAGCTTGTCAAATTCCACCAGAATTTGTAGGACACACCTTTGGTGTGTATAATGGCAAGATGTTTGTAAACGTCTATGTTGTAGAAGGTATGGTTGGGCACAGGCTTGGTGAGTTTTCGCCAACTAGGACATTCCGATCTCATGGAAGAGTTGTTGCAAGAGAAATAAGTAAGACTTAATGGTGAAATAATATGGAAGTAAAAGCAGAAAGTAAAAATGTTCGAATGAGTCCAAGAAAGATTAGTCTGATTGCTGATGCATTGCGTAATAAGACTGTCGCTCAAGCTTATGCGATGTTGGCAGTTGTCCGCCAGCGTGCGGGAGGGGTACTTGAAAAGACACTCAAAAGTGCTATTGCAAATGCAGTACACAATGCAAAATTAAAGGAAGAAACATTGGTAATTAAAACAATCGAAGTCACACAAGCACAGGCATTAAAGAGGTTTCACCCATCAACAAGAGGACGGGTTCATCCATATAAAAGACGAGGAAGCCATATCAGAATTGTATTAGAGGAGGCACATGGGACAAAAAGTTAATCCACATGCATTAAGAATTGGTCCGGTATATGACTGGGTAAGCCATTGGTTTGACCAGAAGCGATATAAAGATGTGTTGCTGGAGGATTACATAATTAGAAAGAAGCTTTTAGATAGGTTAAAACCAGCAGGTGTAGCCAGGGTAGAAATAGATCGATCCATCAATAGTGTGAAGATTACGGCATTTGTGGCAAAGCCAGGTATGGTTATTGGTCGGGCAGGGACTGGACTTGAAGAATTAAAAAAGTTTTTAACAGTAACCATACGATCTTTTGCTAAAAGCAAAAAAACTGCGCCAAAGTTTGATATTCGTATCGAACCAGTAAAAGAGCCAAATCTTGATGCATTCTTAGTTGCTAATACCGTTGCCGATCAGCTGGCAAAAAGGCTTTCATATAAACGCGTGCTTTTGCAGACAGCAGAAAAAGTAATGGGGGCAGGCGCAAAGGGAGTAAGAATACTTTTGTCTGGAAGAATCAATGGTGCAGAAATTAGCAGACGCGAGAAGGTGCAACGTGGCACAGTACCATTATCGTCAATTAGGGAGCATATCTATTTTGCTAGCGTCCCGTCGTTAACCAAAAAAGGATATATCGGAGTAAAAGTGTGGATCAACAAACCAGAAAAATAACTCAAAACTCAAATGTCAAAACTCAAAATTACAACTCAAAACGTAAAACTTTTAAGCTTTAAGCTTTAGATTTGAGCTTTGCGTTTTGCACTTTGAGATTATTACTATAGTACCAAAACGAGCAAAATATAGAAAAACTTTTAGAGGAAGAATGAGAGGCAATGCCCATGCCGGCACCGAAGTATCTTTTGGTGAATTTGGCCTAGAATCAACCGAGCGGGGCTGGGTATCGTCCCGACAAATAGAAGCAGCTCGACGGGCAATTACCCATTATACTGCGCGTGGAGGTCGTGTATGGATTCGTATTTTTCCAGACAAGCCAATTACCAAAAAAGCAGCAGAAACCAGGATGGGAAGTGGTAAGGGCGATGTTTTTGAATATGTTGCGGTGATAAAACCAGGAAGAGTGCTTTTCGAAATGGCAGGAGTAACAAAAGATATTGCGCGTTCTGCGCTAAGACTGGCATCACATAAGTTATCGGTAAAGTCACGAATTGTGGAGAAAACATAAATCTTATGAAAACTAAAGAAAAAAAAGCATTACGGGAAAAAACAATTGCAGAATTGCATCTGGCTCTTGTTGAAATGCAGGATTCACGTAGAACTGATTATCTTGAAGCGCAAAGAGGAAAGTTAAAAAATACAAGTTCCCTTTTACATAAAAAGAAAGATATTGCTAGAATAAGCACCATTTTACGAGAAAAGGAGTTATTGCATGAAAACGCTTAAAGGTATAGTTGTATCAACAAAAATGACAGGAACAGTAATTGTATCGGTTATGCAGACGGTAAAACACCCTTTGTATAAAAAAGAATTGAAAAGGCATAAAAAATATAAAGCTGACACAAAGGGTTTTACTACTTCTGTTGGCGATACTGTTATTATTGCCGAGACAAAGCCAATGGCAAAAGAGAAAAATTTTAAAATTTTGGAGGTAGTTAAATAAAATGGTACAGTTACGAACAATTCTTAGGGCAGCAGATAATTCCGGAGCCAAAGAGCTTTCCGTTATTCACATTTTTGGCGGATCTAGACGAAAATTCGGCCATTTGGGAGATGTACTTAATTGTGTCGTAAAAGAGGCAACGCCAACAGGTCAGGTAAAGGATGGAGAAATAGTAAAAGTCGTTTTAGTACGGACCAGAAAAGAATGTAAGCGCGCAGATGGGTCATACATTCGTTTTTCTGACAATGCGGGTGTTGTTATAGACAATCAAAAGGATAAAAATCCAAGAGGAACCCGTATTTTTGGTCCAATTGCAAGAGAAGTTAAAAATAACGGGTTTAATAAAATAGCCAGTATGGCAATAGAGGTGGTATAAAATTATGAAACTAAAAAAAGGAGACGAGGTAAAAGTTGTTGCCGGAAAAGATAAGGGGAAAACAGGTAAGGTAGAGAAAGTGTTGCCAGATGCTCAAAAAGTTTTAGTAACAGGAGTCAATCAGTATAAACGGCATATGAAGGGGAAAGGACAGGGGCAAAAATCGGAAATAATAACCATTACCAAGCCCTTGCCGGTAGCAAATGTTATGTTTGTTTGTCCAAAGTGTCATATTGTGGCCCGAGTTGGGTATACAGTTTCCGGTGATAAAAAAGAAAGAATATGCAAAAAATGCCAACAAGCAATATGAGTGATATAAAAAACATTATGGCAGTGCCAAAGCTGGTAAAGATTGTTGTTAATATGAGTGTAAAAGATGCAATTGCAGACAAGAAAAATATGGAGCGCGCGCAAGCTATTTTTACCCAAATTACCGGTCAGAAACCAAAAGTGACAAAGGCAAAACAATCTATAGCAACTTTTAAGCTCCGAGAAGGAGAGCCAATTGGTGTTGTAGCCACATTACGGGGAAAAAGAATGCATGATTTTTTTGTAAAACTTACCCGTATTGTTTTACCGCGACTTCGAGACTTTAGAGGAGTCGGGAGAAGCCAGTTTGATAGTCGGGGAAATTACACATTAGGATTTTCCGAACATACTGTTTTTCCAGAAATCGATCCGGGAAAAGTTGAAAAAGTTTTTGGTCTGGAAGTTGTTATTGTTACAACAGCCAAAGATACAAAAGCAGGATTGGCGTTACTTGAGGCATTAGGCATGCCTTTTAAAAAATAATATATGGCAAAAAAATCAAACGTTGTAAAATTTTCTAGAAAACAAAAATTTGCAGTTAGAAACAAAAATCTGTGTAACTTATGTGGTAGATCAAGTGCATATATGCGCAGGTTTGGATTATGCCGTTTATGTTTTAGAGAATTAGCAATGAAAGGAGAGTTGCCTGGAGTAACAAAGGCAAGTTGGTAAATATATGTATAAATTAGGAGATTTTATTATTAGGTTAAAAAATGCATCTTTGGCACGCAGACGCACTGTGGTGTTTCCTTATTCGAAAATAAATAAATCTATTTCTGACATTTTGGTTAAAGAAGGCTTTTTGAAAAGTATCGAAGAAGTAGAAGAAAGTGGTAAAAAAACACTCGTTGGCGAGATTCAGTACCAACATAGAAAACCAGTTTTTGTTGATGTGGCATTAGTATCCAAGCCATCACTTCGTATTTACACCAAAGTAAATAGTGTGGCACAAAGAAAACGAAAGGGTTTTCGTATAGAAATTATCTCAACAAGTCAAGGCGTTATGACAAGTCATAAAGCACAAAAAATGGGTATTGGTGGAGAATTACTTTTTCAAATTTGGTAAATATATGTCGAAAATTGGAAAAAAACCAGTATCGCTAAAAACAGGAGTAACAGCAGAAGTAAAAAATGGTTCTGTTGTGATTAAGGGTGAAAAAGGAGAATTGTCTTATCCAATACCCGATGTTATTTCTGTAGAAGTTTCAGATAATAACCTTGTTGTTTCGCAAAAAAAAGGTTTTGAAGAAACATCAAAAGCCATGTTTGGTCTTATACGGGCATTACTGGCAAATATGGTAAAAGGTGTATCTGAGGGTTTTCAAAAAAAACTTGAGATGACCGGTGTAGGATATAGAGCAAGTATGACTGGAAATGATTTGTCTATTTCTGTTGGTTTTTCTCATCCTGTAAAGATTGTGGCGCCTGAAGGCATTCAGTTTGCAGTTGTTGAAAATACTATTGTTGTTTCAGGGATGGATAAGGCTAAAGTTGGTAATACAGCTGCGTCAATTAGGGCAATAAAACCGCCAGAACCATATAAGGGTAAAGGTATCAAGTATGCTGGGGAGCGTATTCGAAGAAAAGCCGGAAAAGCAGCAAAAGCTGTAGGGACAAAATAATATGAATACTAATAAACAAAAATTAAGAAGAAAAGTAAGAACACGAGGTAAAATTATTGGTACCAAAGAAAGACCAAGACTTTCCGTGTTTAGGTCTAGTAGATTTATCTATGGACAGATTATTGATGATAAGAATAGGGTGACAGTACTTGGTGTTTCCGAAAAACTGCTCGGCGATAAAAAAGAGGCAGGAAAGGCAAATCGGGCAAAGCAATTAGGCTTGGTCTTAGCCAAGCTTGCCAGTAAAAATAAAATTAAATCAGTAGTTTTTGATAAAGGCAATTATAAATATCATGGACGTGTCAAAGCATTTGCAGAAGGTGCACGGGAAGGAGGACTAATTTTTTAATGGAAAGAGAATTTAAAGAACATATTGTACAAATTAACCGAGTGTCAAAAAAGACAAAAGGAGGAAATAAAATTGGTTTTTCTGTTTTAGTTGTCGTGGGTGATAAAAAAGGTAGAGTTGGCGTGGGTCTTGGGAAAGCCGCAGATGTTGCTTCTTCAATTAGAAAAGGTATTGAAGTTGCAAAAAAACGTTTGTTAACAGTCCCAATTATCAACGATACTATTCCCTTGCCAATTTATGTTAAAGTTGGCGCAGCAAAAATAATGTTAAAGCCAGCGCCAAAGGGTAGTGGAGTTATTGCCGGTGGAGCTGTACGAAGTGTTGTTGAAGCAGCAGGAATTCGTAATATCTCATCAAAAGTTTTGGGGACAAAAAATCAAGCATCAAATGTGCATGCAGCGCTTGTGGCGCTAGCAGAGATTGCTATTAGATATGAAAGGAGAGAACATGAAAAACTTTCTAAGTAGTCTTCCAAAAATTGTTGCCAAAAAGAAAAGGCGGCTTGGACAAGGGCATGGATCCGGTCGGGTAAAGACGGCGGGGAGAGGAACAAAAGGACAAAATGCCCGCAACAGTGTCCCGATATTTTTTGAAGGTGGCGCTGTAACACTTCTAAAACGTTTACCGTTTAGACGTGGTAAAGGCAGAAATAACGTCTTTAAGAAAAAACCAATTGCAGTAAATGTTTCGGCATTAAATTTATTCCAAAAAGGAGAAATAGTTACTATTGAGACATTGGTGGAAAAGCATATTGTCGACGCAAAACAAGCAAAAATTTACGGTGTAAAGATTTTAGGTGATGGAGTGTTATCGGTTTCATTAACAGTTTCTTTGCCTGTTTCAAAAGGAGCTAAGGCAAAGATCGAAGCAGCAGGCGGACAAGTAGTATGAAGGGAATCCTAGGGATTTTTCAAAATTCACTCAAGACCAAGGATGTACGCAACAAAATTCTTTTTACTGCCGCCATCTTTGTAGTTTTTCGTATTTTCGCCCATATTCCTGTTTCAGGTGTTAATCTTGCCAGCCTCAAAGCACTTTTTTCCCAAAGTCAATTTCTTGGATTACTCGATATTTTTTCCGGAGGGACATTGGCAAATTTTTCGGTGATGGCTTTGGGGTTAAATCCATATATTAATGCTTCAATTATTTTACAGCTTGGTACATTTGTTTTTCCAAAGTTGGAAGAGTTATCAAAAGAGGGAGAGTCAGGTAGACAAAAAATTAATCAGTATACCCGGTTTTTAACTGTCCCTCTTGCCCTTGCTCAGGGGTTTGGTACCTATGCCTTGCTGCGTAGTCAGGGCATTATTGCCTTGCTTTCTCCAATAGAATTAGTAGGATTTGTTGCCACAATGACAGCGGGAACAATGCTCTTGGTTTGGTTTGGCGAGCTTATCACGGAAAAAGGTATTGGTAATGGGATATCTGTGCTTATTTTTGGCGGAATTGTTGGGCAAATGCCTATTGCCTTGCAGCAGACAATTCAGACAACAACTAGTGAAAATATAGTAACTATACTTTCGTTTTTAGTAATGGGTATTGCTGTGGTGGCAGGAATTGTCTTTATGAACGAAGCGGTGCGTCAAATAACAGTGTATTACGCTAAGCGCACCCGGGGCAATAAAGTATATGGCGGTCAAACCACACATTTACCATTGCGGCTTAATCAGGCGGGTGTTATTCCTATTATTTTTGCTGTTTCACTTGTTCTTTTACCTTCTTTAGTAGCCAACTATTTGTTGTCTTCAAAAAATCCTAGTCTTCAAGGTATTGCTACAACCATGTCTGCTCTTTTTAATCCCACAGGGTCCTTTTATAACGGGTTGTATTTTTTTCTGATTGTTGGGTTTACTTTTTTTTACACAGCAGTTATTTTTAACCCTAAAAAAATTGCAGGAGAGATTCAAAAACACGGCGGTTTTATTCCCGGTATCCGTCCCGGCACCCCAACAGCACAGTATTTAAACCATATTTTAACCAGAATAACGTTAGCCGGAGCTGTGTTTTTGGGCTGTATTGCAATATTGCCAACTATTGCCCAGACCATATCTGGAGTAGGTACATTTCTTCTAGGAGGGACAGGTATTTTAATTGTGGTGTCGGTTGTTTTAGAAACTGTTAGGTCGATTGAAGCACAATTAGTTATGCGTAATTACGATCGGTTTACCTAAAAAGTCTTATGAAGATTGTACTTATTGGTATTCAAGGTTCGGGAAAATCAACGCAGGGAAATTTGCTTTCTCAAAAATTTGGCATCCCATTTTTGTCTTCTGGGGATATTTTTAGAACACTGGCAAAAGAAGATGCAGATTTAGGAAAATATATAAAAGAGGTGATGAATTCAGGTCTTTTAATTCCAGATGATAAAACAATTGATATTATAACCGAGTATTTAAACCGCCCCGAATATAAAAATGGTTATATTCTGGACGGATTCCCTAGAACCATCACTCAAGCGGAGCAATTTAAAAATGGCGTTGGATTTGCAATTTATTTAAAAGTTTCCGATCAAGAAGCGTTACGCAGAATTAGCTTAAGAAAGTCAGCTAGACAAGATGAGACAGCAGAGGCAATTAAAAAAAGAATCGAACTTTTTCATACCCATACAGAACCGTTGTTAGATTTTTATAGAAAAGATAAAAAACTAATCGAAATAGATGGGGAACAAGACATTAAAGCAATTCATCTGCAGATTCTTAAGGGATTTAAAGTAGCATGAGCCAAAAACAGATTATTGCTCTAGTTGGTATGCCAGGGTCTGGAAAAACCGCAGGGGTAAGTTATATCCAAAAAAAAGGTCTTCCGGTGCTGCGGTTTGGGGATTTAACAGAGAAGAAATTACAAGAGCAGCATCTTGCGATTACTCCAGAAAATGAGAAGAAAGTCAGAGAAGCCTTACGAGCGGAATTTGGCATGGCTGTCTATGCCGAAAAATCAAAAGCAAAAATTGATAAGCTTTTTGCGTCACATGAGACTGTTGTAATTGATGGATTATATTCGTGGGAAGAATACTTATTTTTAAAAAAATCTTTCCCCAAATTAATACTCATTTATATTTTTGCCCGACCAAGCGTTCGATATCAAAGGCTTGCCAAAAGAAAGATTAGACCCCTCATTGAAGAACAGGCAAAGTTGCGAGATGTTTTGGAAATAGAAAAGCTCAATAAAAGCGGCCCAATTGCCATGGCGGACTTTGTTATAGATAATTCCGAAAGAAGCAAAGAAGCATTGCACAAGCAGATAGATGAGGTTCTTAAAAAACTCAAAGCAGAAAAATGATACAGAGAAAAACAGAAAAAGAAATTGCCATTATGGCAACAGGCGGCAGGATTTTGGCAGATGTTTTGTTTGAGGTTCTAAAACATGCAAAACCAGGGGTATCGGAATTGGAGCTGGATGCGTTAGCCGAAAAATTAATTAGAGAGAGAGGCGGAGAGCCTGGGTTTAAAAAAGTTCCGGGTTACAAACACACCATTTGTGTTTCTACAAATAGTGTTGTGGTGCATGGTATACCAACAGCCTATAAATTGCGTGAAGGAGATGTGTTGGGAATTGACTGTGGCGTTTACTATGAAGGTTTTCATACCGATGCCGCACATACCGTGCGAATTCAAAACTCAAAACTCAAAACTCAAAACGATAAGATAGATAAATTTTTAGAAACGGGTAAGCATGCGCTGAAAGAGGCGATTAAACAAGTAAAACCCGGGAATAGAATCGGGCATATTTCAAAAACCATTCAAGATATTGTGGAGAAAGCGGGGTACTCGGTTGTTAGAAGTCTTATTGGTCATGGTGTTGGGCGTGAGCTTCATGAAGAGCCCGAGGTACCAGGCTTTCTCAACAGAAAAATTGAAAAAACCCCTCTCCTTGTTGAGGGTATGACAATTGCAGTTGAGGTTATTTATAACATGGGCAGGAAGGATGTTGTTTTGAATAAAGACGATAACTGGACAATTTCTACCGCCGATGGCAGCATCTCCGGCCTTTTCGAGAGAACAGTTTGCATAACAAAAAGCGGTAATCAAATACTCACAATATAGTCTTGCTCTTTATAGGCTAGTTTGTTATAATGTGAACTCATGGCTCATCAGGGATCGATAGAAATAGACGGAATAGTTAAGGAATCATTGCCTAATACCCTTTTTCGTGTCGAAACAACGGATGGAAATCTTATTCTCTGTCATTTATCAGGCAAGATGCGGATGCATTTTATTAAGATTTTGCCAGGAGACAAAGTGCGAGTCGAAATGACCCCGTACGATAAGAATAAGGGGAGAATTACCTACAGAGGAAGATAATATGAAGGTGCAAGCAAGTGTTAAACCAAGATGCGCAAAATGTAAAATTATAAAACGGAAAGGTGTTGTTAGAATTGTGTGTGAAAATCCACGACACAAGCAGCGACAGGGATAAGATATGAGAATTGCAGGAGTTAATTTACCAGATGAAAAACGAGTAGATATTGCCTTAACATATATTTATGGTATTGGGCGCGGGAATGTTGGTTTGGTATTAAAGAATGCAGAAATAGATACAGCAAAGCGAGTAAAAACACTTTCCGAAGAAGAGCAAAAGCGAATTCAAAAGGCATTAGAAACATACAAAGTAGAAGGAGATTTGCGTGCAGAAATAACAGGTAATACTAAACGATTAAAAGAGATTGGAGCTTATCGAGGCACCAGGCACTCACGTAGTCTTCCTGCACGAGGACAGAGGACTAGGTCAAATGCCCGCACCAAACGAGGAAAGCGTATGACAATTGGCGCAATCAAGAAAGAAATGGCTGCAAAGCTAGGTATCGATTCAAAGACAGATAGTGCACCAAAAGCCGCGGCAGGAGGGAAAAAATAATCTATGGCAGAAAAACCAAAGGAAACAAAGCAGTCAATTGGTAAAAAAAAGGCTGGGGTAAAAACCACTCAAAAGGGACGGGTATATATTACTTCAACATTTAATAATACTTTAGTTGCAGTAACAAATGAAGGTGGAGATGTTATTTCCTGGGGTTCCTCCGGTGGATCAGGATTTAAGGGTACTAGAAAATCTACTCCATATGCAGCAGGAATTGCAATGGAAAATGCGGCCAAAAAAGCAATGGTTAAAGGAATAGAAGCAGTTGACATTTTTGTAAAAGGGCCTGGTTCGGGTCGGGATTCGGCTCTACGGGCAATCAAGACAGTAGGACTTTCAATTTTATCTATTGCCGATATTACGCCTATTCCACATAATGGGCCACGGGCAAAGAAAAAGAGGAGAGTCTAAAATTATATGGCACGATATATTGGACCAAAACATAAATTAGCACGTAGAGAAGGAATAAATGTTCTAGATAAAGAATCACAGTCTTTAGCTAGACGACTTAATGTTCCTCCTGGCGTACATGGCCGAAAAAGAAAAAGAGCTCTTTCTGAATTCGGTACTCAGATGCGGGAAAAGCAAAAGGCAAAAGCCGTATATGGCATGTTAGAAAAACAGTTTAGAAATATGGTCGAGCGACTCCAAAGACAAAAGGGAGAAACCGGCGAACTTTTAATTTCTTTACTTGAGACAAGGCTCGATAATCTTGTATATAGATTGGGTTTTGCCAAAACCCGTTTCCAGTCTCGTCAATTTGTTGGCCACGGACACATACTGGTTAATGGAAAGAAAATGACTATTCCTTCTTATCAGGTAAGAATTGGAGAGACAATAGCTCTTTCTCCAAAAATGCAAAAAAAGGTTGTTGAAAAGCCGGAAGAAGAGGAAACGCGAGTCCTGCCATTTTTGGAGAAAGAGAAAGAAACAGGAAAACTTTTACGCATGCCGAAAGCTTTGGATGTGCAAGTTCCCTTTGATACGCAATTGATCATTGAATATTATTCAAGATAGTGGTAGAATACTATTTTTACAAGCTTTATGACAGAGCCAACATTTAAAGTCAAAGAAGAAAAGCATACCGATACATACGGTGAGTTTGTTATAGAACCGTTGGAGCCAGGGTATGGGCATACCGTTGGGAATGCCCTCCGTCGGGTATTATTAACTTCTATTCCGGGAGCTGCAGTCGTTGCTATTAAAATTTCTGGTGTAAAACATAAATTCTCTACCCTTGCAGGATTAAAAGAAAATATTGTTGACCTACTTCTTAATATAAAAGGAATCAATTTTCAGCTTACCGATGCCAAGCAAAGCGCGGTTGTTAAGATTTCGGAAAAAGGTCCAAAAGAAATTACTGCAGGAGATATTGTGGTAAGCGATGGTGTGGCTGTTGTTAATAAAGATCACTATATTGGTTCTTTGGCAGATAAAAAGGCAAAGTTAGATATGGAACTTACTATTGAGCGAGGCCAGGGATATATGTTGGCAGAAGAGCGAAAAGCAGAAGAATTAGGAGTTATTACAACCGATGCTATTTTTACCCCAGTGCACAGAGTAAGCTACACAGTATCGGCAACCCGTGTTGGAAGGCAAACAAATCTAGACCGAGTTGTCCTTTCTATTTGGACAAATGGTGCAATTTCTCCAAAAGATGCCTTAAAACAGGCAGCAAAGGTCCTTGCGTCGTTCTTTATGCAGGTATACGAGCCAAAGGCAGGCAGCAGTGCTGCAACAGAAGGAGTAGCAATCAGCCCATCGGTTTCAGAAGATCTTCTTAAACTTACAATCGATGAATTAGATTTACCAACCCGTATCTATAATAGTCTTCGAAATGGCGGCATAGAAACATTGGGTCAGCTTCTTGGTACATCAAAGCGAGACCTTATGACAATGAGAAATATGGGAAATAAGTCAATAACAATTATCGAAGACAAGTTGCGAGAAAAAGGTATTTCACTAGGAATGTAGAGCAAAACTCAAAGTTCAAATGTCAAAGCTCAAAACTACAGTTCAAAACTAATAATCTTTCAAGTTTTGAGATTTTAGTTGTAGATTTGCGATTTGCGTTTTGAGATTTGAGTTTATTTTTTATGAAAAAGCATGTCTTTGGACGAAAATTAAAACGAGATAAAAATCAGAGGACGGCTTTGTTTAAGGGTCTTATTTCGTCATTTATTTTACATGGTAAAATGCAGACAACAGAAGCAAAGGCAAAATCAGTCAAAGGTGTAATAGATAGTTTAGTGACAAAAGTTAAAAAGAATAGTCAAGTTGTTGCAAAAAGACTTATTTCGCCATATGTTGCACATAATGCGATTTCCAAGTTTGTTGACGAAGTTGTACCGGCCTTAACAGAGCGCAAAGGGGCATATACAAAAATGGTAAAGCTTGGAAAACGACTTAAAGATGATTCTTCAATGGTACTAATTGAATGGGTGGAACAAATCTCAAATGTCAAAACTCAAAGCTCAAAACTAAAAAGCGACAAAGAAACCAAGGTTAAAAAAGTAAGTAAGCCAAAAGTTAAAAAAGAAAAGGCAGCAAAATAATGAAAAAAACAACACAAGCAACAAAGGCAAAAGAAATTAAAAGAGCGTGGCATCTTATTGATGTAAAGGACAAGATTCTTGGACGAGCATCAACGGAAATTGCCCTTCTTATTATGGGAAAGGCAAAGCCATATTTTATTAAAAATCTTGATTGCGGCGATTATGTGGTGGTTATCAATGCCAGAGATATAAAAGTAACCGGTAAAAAAGAAACAGATAAAATATATACTCGTTATTCAGGATATCCAGGTGGTTTAAAAAAAGAGGTATACGGTAAGCTTCATGCACGAAAACCAGAAGAAATCATTATTCATGCGGTAAAAGGCATGTTGCCACAGACCAGACTTCGCGATAGAATGCTAACACGGCTTTTTGTATATGCCGAAGATAAGCATCCATACGAAGAGAAACTCAAAACTCAATAAAATATATGGCAAAAGAAGAAAAAAAGAAAGAAGAAAAAGTAAAGGTAGATAATTCAAAAAAGAATTTTGTTCATGCTGTTGGCCGGCGACGGGAAGCAGTTGCGCGGGTTCGTTTGTATCACGAGCCCAAAGAGCCTGTTGTGTGGAGCGAACAAAAAATTGAAAAAGGACAAATCTTTGTGAATGGCATGCCAATTTCACAGTATTTTTCAGGTAGTGTTGCACAAGCAGCATACGAAGAGCCGCTTAGGGCAACCAACATGTTGGAAAAGAGTGTTGTTACCATTATTGCCTCGGGCGGTGGGAAAAATGGACAGTTGGATGCGGTAATTCATGGTCTTGCACGTGCGTTGTCCAAGCATGATACAGAAAAGCATAGAAAAACTCTAAAGAAAAAAGGATTTTTGACTAGAGATCCCCGAACACGAGAGCGACGAAAAGTCGGCATGGGTGGTAAAGCTCGTCGAAAGAGACAATCACCAAAACGTTAAGGTTATGTCCCAAGACAAATACTCTGCTGTCTGGGTTTCCAATTCCTCGATTAGTGATTTTTTAAATTGTCCAAGACTCTATTTTCTTCGGAATGTCTATAAGGATCCAAAAACCAATCACAAAATAAATATTGTTAGCCCCCCTCTTGCTTTGGGCCAAACCGTGCACGAGGTGTTGGAATCTTTGTCATTTCTGCCAAGCGATAGCCGACTTAACGAATCGCTGTTGGATAAATACGATGTTGTTTGGAAAAAAGTCAGCGGTAAGCTTGGTGGGTTTACAGACGAAACAGAAGAAAAGTATGTTAAAGAGCGGGGCGCAGCCATGCTTAAGCGAGTTATGGAGCACCCTGGCCCACTTTTAAATAAAGCCATAAAAATACATAAAGACGACCCAAACTATTTACCCCATTACTATTTATCCGAAGAAGAAAATATTATCCTTTGTGGCAAGATTGATTGGCTGGAATACATGCCGCAAGATGGCAGTGTTCACATTATTGACTTTAAGACCGGTAAAAACGAAGAAAAAGAAGACTCTCTCCAACTGCCCATCTATTACTTGTTAGTCAACAATTGCCAAAAGATGAAGGTGACCAAAGCCAGCTATTGGTACCTGGATCGAGATACCAAGCCTGTCGCGGTCGAGCTACCGCCCCTTGAGGAGGCCTACAATATGGTTTTAGAGGCTGCAAGCAAGGTCAAGCAGGCAAGGGTTAAAAAAGAGTTCCTCTGCCCTAAAAATGGCTGTTTTTCCTGCCGGCCGTTTGAAGCCATTCTCAAGGGCGAGGCAGAGTTTGTTGGGGTGAGCGGCTACAGCCAGGATATGTATATTTTGTAGCCCACAAAAACCCCCGCCAAGGCGGGGGCTTTTGTGTATAGCCTAATATTATTAGGCAAGTTTGACGTTTTTTGCATTTGGGCCTTTTGGTCCATCTACAACTTCAAACGTTACGGCTGCTCCAACTTGAAGTTCATCAAATGTAACACCGACTAAATCTTTGGAATGAAAGAATAGATCTTTTACTTCTCCTTCTCGAGAAATAAATCCAAATCCTCGATCTGTTTTTGTTTTAACTGTTCCGTTCATGTATTTTTCTACCTCCTTTCACTCTTTAGATTATACCACGGTAACTATTGAATTGCGACAAAAAGTAAAAAAGATGCCTGTTTTTGTTTATATTATCTTTACCAGATATTGCCAAATCTTGCCAGATAGTATGTTGATGCCCATTTAGAAAAACAAAATTCCCTATTGAAAATCGTCTAATAATCGTCTATAATACGTCTATATACTCTTATGATTAAACCTCGATATATAATTACTGATCGTCTTTTAGCCAATATTAAAAGAGTTAATTCCTTGGTCAGTGAATTGAATGACAAAAGATTTCCTAATATAGTCCTACTTGAGCTAGAAAGAACTGCAAGAGAAGTTTCCTCTTATGCTTCAACCAGTATTGAGGGTAATCCTCTTCCTTTAACTGAAGTCAAAAGGATCCTTAAAAATAAACCTGCTCATATTAGAGATAGTGAAAAAGAGGTCTTAAACTATAATCAAGCGCTCCAAGATCTAAATGAAAAGATTAAGGAAGGTAAAGCTAAACTTTCTCTAGAACTTATATTAATAATTCAAAGACAGGTAACTAAAAATTTATTACCTAATTTCGAATCAGGTTATTTAAGAGAAAAGGCAGTAGTTGTTAATGATCCTAGAACTGGTCAAGCAGTATTTCTACCTCCTGATGCTAAGGATGTAAAACCATTGCTTGAAAATTTAGTGGATTTTGTGGAGAGTAATCAAGAAAAAATTGATCCTCTAATTCTTGCTGGGATATTTCATAAACAAATGGTAATTATTCACCCTTTTATGGATGGTAATGGTAGGGCTACTAGATTGGCTACAAAACTATTGCTTGCTGAGATGGGATTAAATACCTTTAATCTATTTAGTTTTGAGAATTATTATAACCAAAATGTTACCAAGTACTTTCAAACTGTAGGTGAATTTGGAAATTATTATGAGTTAATAGACAAAATAGATTTCACTAGTTGGTTGGAATATTTTACCGAAGGGATTATTGATGAATTACTAAGGGTACAGAAATTACTTCCTAAAACAGCAGTAGGATTTACCCCAGAAAGTATTTTAAAACCACATTATTTAAAAATTCTTGAATTTATTAGAGAGAAAGGCTTTATTGCAGATCAAGATTATGCAAAGATAACTAATAGGGCAAATTCAACAAGGGCATTTGATTTTCAAAAATTAGTAAAAATAGGCCTTATTGAAATGAGGGGAAAAGGAAAAGCTACATATTATGTATTAAAAGAAATAGATTAACTTAAATTATGAATAAAATACAACCAAAATTAAAACTTATCAAACAAGGCTCAATAAAGGGTTATACAATAAGTAATATAGAAAAGGTTCTTAGTAAAGAAAAATACAATAGTTTTAAACAATGGATTTATGGACAAACAGTAGGAATATATAAGGGAGAGGATCTTATTTATGCTCATGATTTTGATAGCTTCTTAAAAGGTCTTCCAGTTGTGGATTAAAATTAACTTTATCGTTTAAGAACGATTTAGACGAAGTATTTTTTCTCTTTATTTATAATTCTGAAGCACATATGAGATTGAATAGTCCGTAAGATTCTTTAGGATAAGCTATAATGACATAATTATGGAACTGCAAATTCCGACAAAGAAAATGCTATTTGTTGCATACCCTTGGGATATGTATATCCAAAGCATGTATGAGGATATATTTAGCGAATTATTTGAAGAATGGGATATTAGGCATGGATCAGAGGTAACTTTAAAAGATAGCGATGCTTCAGAAGTCGAAAAATTCATGAACAGGAATAAACATCTTTACGATATTTTTGTCTCAGCAATTGGGAAATCAGATTTTTTTATTGCAGATGTCACTAAAACAAATCCGAATGTAATGCTTGAGCTTGGAGTTGCAATACAACTAAACAAAAACGTATTGATTGTTACTAGTGATGAGCTTAAAAAACTACCGTTTGATATCAGTGGATTTAGAGTTAGTAGATATAAGAATAAAAATGAATTGAAGAAGATAATCAAAGACGAACTAAAAACCTTTGAAAAAATAAGATCTCAAACTTTCCTCAAATATTTTGATGGATTTTATTTTCCCTATCCGTCCGAAGGAGAGTTAAAACACGGAAACGCATTGCCACTACCAATACCGAGAAATATTAAGAATCTTCACCTACGAATAGAATATAAATTCTTGTCGATTTCGAATTCTCATGATTGGTTAGGTATCCATTTAAGAACTCAAGCTCCTGATATTGTAAGATCTGAATTAGTTTACGTCAGGAGTAATAAAAAGCTCGAATCAGTCTCTTTTCCTGGTAGACGCACACCTATTGTTGGAAAAGAAGCAACAACACAAAATTCTCAAATAGAGGGTGATTTTAAGGTGCTAGAATTAATAATGGTAGAGAATTCATTGAAAGCGGTAACTCCAGATAGCAGTCTTGAAGATAATGAACTTCAGAATGAAAACTTAGGCGGAATTGTTTTACATGCTTGGGCACATAACCCTCCAACGCAACAGAACCTAGCTATAAGATATAGAAACATAGAAATAATAAGCTTAGATACAACTGCTCCTATTTAGATAAATTTAGTTTCCTTTTATATCTTGATACTTTCTTAGGATATACAAACAAAATTCGATAGTCATATTTTTACTCAGCCTTGCATCTTCAGGAAGAGATTTTAATTTATGAGAACCTTGATTAGATAGAAAATGTCTTAATGAAATAAGAATTTTACCCTGATCGTCAGAGATTATATTTGTTTCTTTAAAAAACTTAGCTATCTTCTCTGAATCCTTCTCATCCATTTTGCTGCCTGATTCTGGATTTATTGACTTAGCTATTATCTGATAAAACCTTTCAGTGAAACTCCTTAATAAGTCCATACAGCCCTTATAATCAAAATTATCTGATGCTGTATTAAATTTTTGATCAATCTTATCTAAAGTCTCTGTTAAATCATCTGGAAAATTATATTTTTTAAATTGAGATTTTAAAACCTCTTTATCCTCGTTTATTTCCTGATTAGTATTTTCAAGTTGTGTAGATAAATTTTTAAGCTGAGCACTATTTATTCTATCGTGTAGCTGAAATTCATTTTCATCTCCCAGGGCATTTTTTATTTTTTCTAATTCTTCTTCAGATAAATAGGCATGTTCGTACTTTATAATATTTTTGAGAATTCCGAGTAAGTTACTAAATGAATTTTCAGGTGCTTCTTTTAAATTATTTTTTGCTTGTGTTATTGCTTCTTCTGTTTTACCAGCTCTATGAAGAATAAAAAATGTAAGGTAAGAAACCTCGTAATAGGGGGATTCTTTTGATAGATACGAGATTAATATATTTTGGAATTCATTTCTATCTTGTCCACTCAAACTTGAATATATCTTAAGTAATATTTTTGCATTTTCAGAATGCAATATATCTAAACTTGGAACATCAGTTATTAATTTTGGAATTTCTCCTACAGTTGTCCATTCTGTTTCCAATCCTGTATTAAAACTTCCTAAACCACCACCTCTTCGACCATTAGCCTTATAGGCTCTTTTTTCCTCATTTAAGACCAAGTTGATTTTATCAGCAATACTCATAATAGTTTGAAGCAATTCTTTTTAACTTTGAAGTTAGTAGAATAAGTTGATTAAAATACTTATTATTCAAAGAGTTCAGAAAAGATCCTTTATTTGAACTTTTAAGGCTTTTGCTATTTTTTCCAAAAGCTCCAATGAAGGAGAACGACGTCCTTGCTCGACATGACTTATATAAACTCTACTTGAGTCTATTTTTTTCGCTAGGTCTTCTTGAGTAATACCTAATTTCTTTCTTAGTTCTGCAATTTGCTTACCTAATTTATCGATAGTTTTTTGTTCGATTTTTACCATATCGAGATTATAGCATAGATTTTGAAAAAGATGTCTACATGATAACAAATAGGCACAAAATACTTATTGACATGATGTTAGCTGTGTGATAACATTTAGCTAGGATTATGAAATATATTTACTCTTTACCTTTAGCTGATGATTTCTTCTTATATCTTTCTACTAATAATTATTCTTCTAAAACTGTTTCTGACTATAAGGGTGATCTAGCGATATTTGATGGCTTTCTAGCAGATACTAATCTCGAAATGAAAACACTAACTAAAAGAAATATTTTTGAATTTAAAGCTTATCTTTATTCAGAAGAAAGAAAAACTGCGACAACAAAAAAAGTTGCTCATAAAAAATTATCCGCTGTTACCATTAACAGACTTTTATCTGTTATTAGAGTGTATTTAAGATTTTTAACAGATCAAGATTATTTAGTCTTAATTAATGCAGATATGTTCAAAATGGTAAAGAAGGAAAGGCATCATGCAAATGTTGCAGATTTTAAGGATTTAGTTTCCTTAATAGAATTACCAACCAAAGTTGAAAAAGATCCTTGGGTTGCCAGTAGGAATAGAGCAGTTTTGGAAATGTTATTTGCAACAGGGATGAGAATTTCCGAACTTATTAATTTAAACAAAAGAGATCTAAATGATGAAGGAAAACTTTTTATAACTGGCAAAGGGAGAAAAGAGCGTTTTGTTTATTTAACGGATCGAGCAAAATCTTTTATAGAACAATACTTAAAATGTAGGACTGATGAGGAAGCACCATTGTTTATTTCCAAGAAACGTTCTGACAGAATAACTCCTCGATATGTTCAAGAAAGAATTCACAAATATTGCGAGATTCTCAAAATAGGTATTCGTACAACCCCACATTCTTTTCGCCACGGCTTTGCAACCTACCTTGCAGAAAATGGCGCATCGCCTGCCGCTATTCAAGTACTGCTAGGACATGAGTCTCTTAATACCACAACAAGGTACATCAATGTTTCGGACCGTTTTGCCCAAGAAACTCATAAAAAATTCCATCCTTTGGCGATCTAGCGAGTATCAGATCGCTGATACCCATTTTGGGTACTTTTGAAGCTAATCTTCCCGAAATTTTTTCCCTTCCTCTTATATATGTAAAAGAGAAAAAAATATATCCATAAACCATATATTTAAAGACCAACCCCCAATAATAAATGCTGAGATACTTAGTCTAATAACACAGAAACAGTAATCTTAAATCATTATCTGCAAGCAGTTACTAATACCGAAACTTAAGGAAGAATCTTTGCTATAATAGCCATATGAAACCTAAAAAATCTACTAACTTAGATAACTCAGCTTTAGATAGAAAAAATATACTTAATAATCCTTTTGCCGTAGAACATGTTCAGAAAGAGGTAGGTATAAAAGGATTTAAGTTTGAAAACGAATATAGATATACGCTTGATCAAGTTTCTAGATTTTTTGAGGTGGATTTAAGGACAATACGAAGGTATGTAGCTAAATATGGTGAAGAATTAACTCAAAATGGCTACGAGATACTTACTGGAGATAGATTATCTAGCTTCAAGAATCAATTTGGTAGTGACATTGATGTCACTACCAAAACTACAGTGCTGGGAATATTTACTTTTAAAGCCTTTTTAAACATAGGTATGCTTTTAAGGGAAAGTGAGAAAGCACGTATCCTCAGAGGTTTAATCTTAAATATCGTTATAGACGTTGTTAGTAAAAAAGCAGGTGGAAGCACTAAATATATAAACCAAAGAGATGGAGATTACTTAGTTAGCTTATATATTGGAGAAAATTATAGAAAAGAGTTTCTTGAGGCATTAAAAAGATATGTAAGCATGGGCGGTAATATTAAATATCTAATTTACACTAATAAAATTTATACTTCTATTTTTAAAGAGAAGGCCCACGAATATAAAAATATTCTCGATTTAACAAAGGAAGATAATGTGAGGGATACGATGTATGCAGAAGTATTAACTATAATAGCCTCATATGAAACTGGTCTTGCGCATGAAATAAGAAAGAAGTCTGAAAAATTAAAAAGAAAATTGAATGAGCAAGAAACTAACGAATTATTTGAAGAATTTGAAAATAATCCTATTTGGAAACCACAAATTGATACTGTCAGAATAAAAATGTCTAGCAGAGATAACGCTTTAAGAGGTATTATTCATCCAGAATTAAGTAACTATATTCAACCCTTAAATACTGCAGATTTTGAACGGTTCTTGGGAGAAAAAAGCAAGGAATTAGAAAAAAGAATAAAAGAAAATAAAGAGGTATTTAAAAGACTAAAAGATAAATAATCCTATGTCCACTATTCTTTATTTTGATCTAAAACATGCGATTGAAGCTCATGATAAAGTTATAGAGATTTCAGGTGGCGCGTTGGGAATTCGTGATGTTGGCCTTTTAGAGAGTGTTTTGAACATGTTAAAAATGATGATTATTATCCAACCTTAAGTGATAAATTAACTCATATAGTTTTTTCTGTTGCGATGAATCATGCTTTTCTAGATGGTAACAAGCGTTCGTCAATTGCCTTGGCCGGATTTTTTCTAGATATTAATGGTTACGGAAGAAGAGTAGGCACATTCATAGTAGAGATGGAAAATATTGTACTTTGGGTAGCAGAAAGAAAAATTAATAAAGATTTTTTATTAGAAATAATCACTTCTTTATTAGAACAAGGAGAATTTACAGAAGAAATAAAATTAAAACTCTTTGAAATTCTCGAATAACTACCTAGTTACTTCGTCTAATAACACCTTGTTGTAATAAATTTTATTTTAGGTAAGTACAGTCAATTCAGAAGTACTATACTAAGATTTAATAGTACTGCAAAACTGACCCATGCTATATATGGGTATAAAAGCAAGGCTGCTGTTTTTGAAATTTTCTTAAACAACATAATTGTGTAGACAATAGAGATCCAAAGAAAAATTATAACAACAAAAGCAGACAAAGGATTTTGTAGTCCAAAAAATACGAAAGACCAGGAAAAATTTAAAGCCAATTGTATAAAAAATATCTGTAAGGCATGCTTGGCTTTGTTGCTTTTTAATTCCTTTTTCCAAACCAAGAAAAGAGACATCCCCATTAGAGCATATAGGATTGTCCATACAGGACCAAAGATCCAATTGGGAGGATTAAAGTTTGGCTTATTTAAAAGTGGGTACCATGTTGTTACCGAAGAAAATGTAAAGACAGAACCAGCAATTCCGACTGCTTCACACATAGCGATCGAGATAATAAGTTTAAAAATATTTTTAGGCATTGATATTATTATGACACATTTCTTTCAAAGTCGGGGAGACTGGTTCCGCCCCAGCGACCTCTCGCACCCCATGCGAGTGCTCTAACTGTCTGAGCTACTCCCCGGAAACTGATCTCTTGTATTTTAACACAAAAGCTTTTACAATCGGCACTAAGATGGGCAGGACTCCAAACGCGCAAAAACAATCTTCAAACGGTCACTCCGAGTTGTCCGGCAAGCTTTCTGCTGTCAAACTTGCCATGGAGCAAATCGAAAAGCAGTATGGCCGGGGATCTATTATGCGCTTTGGCGACTCGGGGCAAAAATTTGATATTTCGGTTATTTCTACCGGTTGCTTACCTCTCGATATCGCCCTTGGTGTTGGTGGTGTACCAAGGGGGCGGATTATCGAAATTTATGGCCCCGAGGCATCGGGTAAAACAACTATTTGTCTCTCCATTATTGCCCAAGCTCAAAAGCATGGCGGTGTTGCTGCATTTATCGATGCCGAACATGCGCTTGATCCAATCTGGGCGCAGCGTTTGGGGGTAAAATTAGATGAATTGCTTATTTCCCAGCCAGACACCGGCGAGCAGGCACTGGAAATTGCCGAAAGCCTTATTAGAAGTGGTGGAGTAGATGTGCTAGTTATCGATTCGGTGGCAGCCCTTGTGCCACGAGCCGAAATAGAGGGAGAAATGGGAGATTCTATGATGGGTTTGCAAGCTCGTCTTATGTCCCAGGCGCTTCGAAAACTAACCGGTGTTATTTCCAAATCCAAAACTGTTTGTATTTTTACCAATCAATTGCGGCAAAAAATTGGTGTTATGTTTGGTAATCCCGAAACAACAACCGGCGGTTTGGCGCTTAAATTCTATTCGTCGGTCCGCATGGATGTTCGAAAGATAGAAACTATTAAGGATGGTGATAAAGTTGTGGGATCTCGGCACAGGGTAAAGATTGTCAAAAATAAAGTATCCTCTCCATTTCGCATTGCCGAATTTGACGTTGACAGCCGGGGCATTTCCCGGGAAGGCGGTATTTTAGATGTGGGGCTGGAGATGGGAATTTTCCAAAAGTCCGGCGCATTCTACCGTTATAACGACCAGATGATTGGACAGGGAAAAGCAGCGGTACAGGAATATTTAAAGGAAAACCAGGATGTTGCCAAAAAAATAGTTGCCGAGATTATGAGTAAGAATAAAGAAGCTGGTACTCCCGTTGCAGTAGGTATGGAAGAAAAAGAAGTACCTTTAAATGGAGAAATTCAATAGGTTATACAACAGCGCCCTCAAATTTCTTTCTTTTCGTTCCCGCAGTGAAAAAGAGATTAGGGAATACCTTAAGAAAAAAAAAGTAGATCCTCAAGTCACAGAAAAAATTATTACCAAACTTAAAGAGCAAAAATTTCTCAATGACTTTGAATTTGCAAAACAGTGGGTAGAAAGTCGAATGCGGTTTAGACCACGGAGCCAAAAAATGCTTACATTTGAACTAAAACAAAAAGGCATCTCGCAAGATATTAGCGATAGCGTAATTCAGAATTCAGAATTCAGAATTCAGAATGATTTAGAACAAGCCAAAAAACTCGTAGAAAAAAAGATTGAGAAGTACAAAGGTTTATCAAGGCAGGAAATTTTTCAAAAACTGGGGGGATTTTTAGCCCGCCGCGGCTTTGATTACGACACTATAAAAGCATCCATTGACGACATATTGAAAAAAGAGGTATAATAAAAAGTGCAAAAAGGACAGGTGTCTATGAAAAGACAAGATAGTATTACATCCACACCTTCAATACTCCCATAAGTTTGGAGTTTCTCCTTTTTGTCAAAAATTATGTCACAACAACAAGATCTTATTTCTCTTGAGAAAAAACTTATCGAAAGAGAAGAAAAACTCGAAGCAGTAAAAGAAGAGTTAGTAAATCTTAAAGACAGGTACCTAGAAAAGCTCGAAGATGTGTCCGGCCTTACCCGGGACGAAGCAAAAAAAACCCTCCTTGAAGAAGTAGAAAAACAGCAAGCGCAAATCGTTGCCCGCATTATTAAAGAGCGTGAAGAAGAAGCAAAGTTAACCTCCGATAAAAAAGCCCAGGAAATCTTGAGCGACAGTATGCGCCACGGTGCCCTTAATTTTATTGCCGAGTTTACCGTTTCGACCGTTAAGGTTGATACCGAAGAAGTGAAAGGCAGAATTATTGGTAAAGAAGGACGTAATATCCGCGCATTCGAGCAAGCAACCGGAGTAGACGTTAATTTAGACGACGAAGGTGTTATTCGCCTTTCCTCTTTCGATCAGGTACGGCGCGAAGTCGCTCGCCGCTCGCTTGAAAAGTTGCTCAGAGACACCCGTATCCAGCCATTTCGCATCGAAGAAATTGTTACCGAAACAAAAAAAGAAGTCGAGAAAGTTATGTTGGAAGAGGGCGAAAAGCTGGCCTTTGATGCAGGAGCGCATAACATTCCGGTAGAACTCTTGTCTGTTTTAGGACGATTTAAATTCCGCACATCCTATGGACAAAATCTGGTTGTCCATACACTTGAGGAAACAAAAATTGGCGTGCATATTGCACAGGAAATTGGAGCAGATGCAGAAATTGTCAGAATAGGCTGTTTGTTTCATGATATTGGTAAGGTCGTCGAAGGAGAGGGAAGTCATGTCAAACTGGGAGTTGAGTTATTAAAACGGTTTAATATTCCCGATGTGATTGTAAATTGTGTTGCCGAGCACCATGAAGACAAACCATTCTCCTCCATTGAATCAATTATTGTCCATGTGGCCGATGCCATTTCCGGCGGCAGACCAGGAGCACGTTACGAGGATTACGAAGAATATGTCAAGCGCCTCTCCGATATGGAAAAAATTGCCAAGCGATACGAAGGCGTAGAAGATGCTTATGCTTTTGAGGCAGGTAGGGAACTACGCGTTATTATAAACCCCGGCAAACTTGATGACGCCCAAACTGTACTTATTGCCAATAAAATTCGGGAAGAAGTAACAAAGTCATTAGCAGTGCCTGGGGAAATAAAAGTAACAGCAATTCGAGAATTTCGTGCCATCTCCCCCGAACCAGCTGCATAAAAAGTTTTCACCTCTTGACTTCTTTTACGTTTTCATTGTATTGTTGAGCTGTTTTTAAGATACCAATATTACTGCCCAAAAGGAGGTGAGTCACTTGACAAAGAAAGATTTAGTAGATTTAGTTGCAAAAAAAGCAAATCTTACCAATAAAGCGGCGCGAGATTCAGTTGGCGCGTTTCTTAACGCGGTACGAGATTCTCTAAAGCGAGGAGAGAAAGTTGTTATTACAGGTTTTGGAACATTTTCAGTTAGAAGTCGTGCAAGTCGACCCGGACG
>CAZIZQ010000002.1:0-28630 GCA_964544105.1 uncultured Gammaproteobacteria bacterium
GCTTAAACGATTTATCTGTTGTCTCTCCCCCAACGGTATCGTACACCGCATCGTAGTCTTTTAATCCGCCAGCTGGCGGATTTGAAAAATCTTGGGATTTGTAATCAATCACTTCGTCCGCGCCTAAACTTTTGACAAATTCTATGTCATCGCTACCAACTGTTGTTGCCACATATGCTCCCAAATATTTGGCAAGTTGGATTGCAATACTCCCAATCCCCCCTGCCCCTCCGTGAATAAGAATCTTCTGCTTGTCCGCCGAAGCTTTAGCGAAGGAGGATAATCCAATATGCTCCTCTAAAGCCTGAATGGCACTTGACCCAACTAATGGCAACGACCCTGCCTCAATATGATTTAATTTTTTGGGTTTTGAGACAATTTTATCTATACTTGCAATTAAAATTTGGGCAATTGATCCAGACCTCCCTGCAAATGCATACGCTTGGCCGAATACTTCCCGATCTTTACCCACCACCACACCTGAAAAATCACCGCCAATAGTCAATGGAAGTTTTAATGGCATCATATCCTTCATGTAGCCTAGTCGCACTTTATAATCAAAGGGGTTAATTGCTGCAGCATAAACTTCAATTAAAACCTGGTTTTTAGTAGGAGTAGGAGTTGGAATATCCTGTATTTCAATTACCTCTGGCCCACCATATTGTGCAAACCGTGCAGCTTTCATAGCTTTAATTATACACTTTTGTAAAAATCACATTGCATCTACTTTTTCCAACACATCCCTGTGTTTTGTAATAAATGTTCTTGTCACTTCAGACAACATCGATGTCTCAAGCTCTTTTAGAGAAAAAAATTCAATAATTTCGCCTTCTCCACGGACAATATGATTGACATCGGCATCTGTTAACGATGCATGGAAAAAATATTCCCCCTCATTACAAGAAAGTAGCTCTATGGTTTTAAGGAGAATGCCTGTTTCTCTTTCAACTGCTTTCAAGACGGTTTTCTCAAACGATTCTTTTTTCTCTTTTATCCCAATAATAAAATGCATAGTATTTTGCTCGTGCCTATCACGAATAAAATCCTTGCGCATTACAAGCATTTTTCTTTTGTAGGTAAGGAGTATCATGCTTTGATCCATAGATATTTAGGGGCCAACAGAGTATAACAGATGCTCAAATTGCCTGCTTACTTATTTTTCTTTTACAAAAGTAAGGAGCACTCCCGAACATATTGTTAATGCGAGAGAAAAATAAAATGGAGCCAAGGGTAAAATAACATCCCACAAAAACCCTGCCAGTAATGATGCTGGTAAAGATACCAATCCCAAAACCATCTGAAATCCACCAATAACGGAAGCTACATACTCACGTGGCGCAAGCTCGGCCACAAGCGTTTTTTGTGCTGTTTCTAATGCCCCTTTATGTAACCCATAAAAAATAAACGCAACAATAATACCAATAAAACTGGAAAAGAAAATAATTGATACCAATACGACTGCCCAAAAGAAATACGAGAGATACAAAACGTTTTTTCTGCCAATTTTATCTGCCATTCTTCCAAACGGAATAGAAACAAGTGCTGCAACAAGGGTAAACACTAAATATAGAATGGGAATTTGATAATTTGAAAAGCCAAACTTATTAGCAAAAATAAGCAAGAAAGAATAACTAAACGATCCCAATGCAAAAATAGTACTAGCTAAAGTAAGCAGCCGTAGATTGCTGTTAAAATCAGAAAAACGAACACCTCGAAAAAGTTTTGATCCAATAGTTTTTGGCTCCGCAATAAAAAGCATCAATAAAAAAACTGCCAAAACGGACGGTATTGCGGCAAGCAAAAATAAATTCTTAAAACCTAATGCTTCTAAAAAAATGATAGAAATAATTATGCCAACAACTGCGCCCAAATTATCCATTGCCCGCAGAATCCCAAACCGTTCTCCCCGATTCTCCTTTGTTGAGATGTCGGATAGTATTGCATCCCTTGGCGCGCTTCTTATTTTTCCCGAACGGTCAAGCAAACGAAACGGAATTAGCCATTGCCAACTTGGTGCAAAAGCATAACCAATACGAGATAATCCGCCAAATAAATACCCAAGGACAACAAAAACTTTTCTTTTTCTAAACCTGTCCGAAATGTACCCACCAATTGCCCCAGATACAGAAACCACTGCATCACCTATACCATCAATTAACCCCAAAACTGCCATATTTGCCCCAAGTACTTGTGTTACAAATAATGGCCATACAGAAAATACCATGTCCGACCCAACATCGTGCAAAAAAGAGGCAAGAGATAAAACGGTGATTGTTTTTTTATCGCTTCTGGTATTCATAAAGAAAAAACACTAATAATTATCTCTTAACATCCTTTCTTGTAAAACCTGTATACTCTTTTTTCTTAAATACCAACGTCGATCCTCCTACTTCCCGATATTTGTTTGCATTATATTCTTCTCTAACTTTCTTTCTTCTTTTTTTTATTAACTTTAGATAGTTTGGATTTTTTTCAAGATTACGTAATACTGATAATACTGTATTCTTCCCAACTTTTAATTCTCTTGCAATATCATGAATACTCATCTCCAATTCCACACACTCCGCAACAATAATTCGCCTGCCAATCTTTAGTTTTTCATCGTGTGTCAAAATACCATCTATAATTTGATTTACTTCTTCTCCGTCTTTCGCAGCCAGAAAAGCATCCCGTAATCTATTGAGCGCATCATACACATTTTCTTTATTAAGAAATTTATACCGTCTCATACATTTGTATCCGTAGACTAGTCTACGGATACAGTATAAATAATAATGTTAAACAGCACAAGATATAAAATCACAACTGAAATCAGCTATAATAAACAGCAATGAGGATCTCTGTTATTGCTCATCCAAATGCAAAAAGGCCAAGAATTGAAAAAGACCTTTTGGATACTTTACATGTGTATGTTAATCAACCTCCGCTTGAAGGAAAAGCCAATAGCGCCGTTATCGAATCGTTGGCTGATTATTTTAAGGTAAAAAGAAACAAAGTACTGCTTGTATCCGGACACAAATCAAAAGCAAAGGTTTTTGAAATTATGATCGCTTAATCTCGGATCTTGATTTAAGGAAGAAATACCCTACCACAACTGCTGTGGCCACCGGAGAAAGCCACTGGGGAATATGAAACCCAAAACTATCAAAAAGCATAATAGTCCCCAAAAAGAATATCGAATACATCGCGCCATTTTTTAGATATACATATTTTTGTATCCGCTCGATATTATGCATGGTTACTTCCCGCACCACAAACGCGCCAATGCCGTTTCCCAGCAAAATTAACGGCACAGACAATGTAAACGCAAAAGCCCCAACAACCCCGTCTATGGAAAAAGTTGCATCAATAACTTCCAAATACAATATCTTGCTTAAGTCTGACCGGGTATTGGTAAGAAGCTTTTTTTCTTCTTCTTCGGCGTTTTGTTTAAACCCGTGGGTTATAAAAAAAGCAGTAGACCCAACCACCGCCCCAAACGCCATAAAAGGATTTATTCGAAGCGCATGCCAGACAATTATCGAAAGAAGGATGGAAACAACCGCGTAAAACCAGACGCCCTGGGATAAAATAAACTGCTCGCCCTTTAGCCCAAAATGCTTTGGCTCTAAAAAGAGCCAGTGAAAAAAAAGAAACAATAAAAATGTTCCCCCGCCAATTAACAAAATGGGAGCTGACTGTTCGATTGCCGAAATAACTTTTGGATCGCTGCTAAATGTGGCTGTAATGGTGCCTACTATTCCTAAACCCGGATTTATTACCAACACAATAAGAAACGGAAGAATTCCTCTGACAACAAATACTGCAATAAACATTCCCCAAATCAGAAACCATCTCCGTGCCTTCTGACCCATAGTTGACAACACTTGAGCATTAATAATAGCGTTATCTATACTGCTGACAGTCTCAAACAGCACTAAGCCAAAAACGACCAAAAGAATAGTAATTAAATCCATAAACTTTGTATTATATCAAAAAGAAAAACGAATAAGTTTATCGTCTCCGGCATTAACATTCCCCCTGCCATCTTTGTTGCTGGTTGTGATATACAAATCACCATTCTTTCCCAACACAACCGCCCGAAGCCTACCGTATTTTTTCTCCAGATGCTTGGTAAAACTGGTAACTTTCGCACCTTCTATTTTTGCTTCGTAAAGCGTTTGCCCGCGAAGACCAGCGAAAAAAAGGCTGCCGTTTATAGATGCCAGTCCCGAAGGCGCCCATGTTTCGGTTGCTCCCGAATGGATAATCGGCGACACCATTCCAACCTTAACTTCATCTCCCTGTATAATTGGCCAGCCGTAATTTTTGCCTTTTTCTATCCTGTTAAGCTCGTCTAAACCAGACAAAATACCACTTCTGCCATGCTCTGTTGCCCACAACTGTCCCGTATTATCCCAAGCCAAACCCTGGACATTTCTGTGACCATACGAATACACAACATTACCAAACGGATTATCTAAAGGAATAGTCCCATCGTCTGTAACCCGCAATATTTTTCCATTTAAAGACTTTGTATCTTGCGCGGAATTTTCATTCCCTGCGTCCCCAGTACCTATATATAAATTTCCATCCGGGCCGAATGCAATTCGCCCACCATCGTGATTTGATGATCCACGGATACCTTCAAGTATTACCTTACGATCAGAAAGAACATCGTTTTGCAGTTGATACCTCTCTACCCTATTTACGTATTGTCCTTCTTCTTGTGAAGTAATATATAAATATAGAAAATGATTTTCTACAAATTTTGGGTGCAGAGCCATTCCCAAAAGTCCACCCTCGCCAACATGCACAACGCCTGACACTTTGATGCTTTTTTTGTCTTTTCCGATATGCAACAGGTTTCCCGGCCGCTCGGTTATATACATATCATCATTAAAACCAAAAGCAACTTCCCATGGAATATCCAAATTTTCTGCAATAATTTCTTCTGATTTTATTTCTTGAATTTTATCACTTACGGGCAATGTTTTGGGGGTTACAACTGTCGTACTTTTCATAAAATACACAAGCGTTACAAGAAAAACAAATACAACAAAAAAGACCAAAAGTTTTTTCATATATACCTACTGTAGCAAATATATTATAAAACACAAAGGCACCGAGGCACTGTTTTCCGGAGAATACGACACAATGCTCCCCTTTTTATCCCCGCTTCACCAACAACCGGTCGGTAAGACGCATAAGATAAATAACAAAACCAATATACGCAGCATATGAAACAATTTCCAGGATGGTTGGCTTACTTGTATAACCAAAAACCACCCGCAGCAAACTGCCAGCTGTACTTTTCTGGTCCAAGATTGCTGAAATGTTAACAATGGGGTCAAACGAGAAAATGGGGAGTAAATTTGCTTCCTGAAATTCATGCACACCGTGCCCGACAAGTCCGGCGGCAAAAAGCAGCAAAAATACGCTAGTGATGGTAAAAACCTTTGCCAGATGTACCTTTACTGCCCACCGAAACAGACCATAACCTAATCCCAAAGCAGCAACAATTCCGAAAATCGCGCCAAGCAGTTGATTAGTGGCGCCAATAAGACTGCTGGCTTTTAAGTACAACACTGTCTCTATTCCTTCCCGAAAAACGGAAGAAGCAACAAGGATAAAAATACCAAGGCCATATCCTTTTTCTGTATGGATTGCGACTTTTTCTTTAATTTTTTTTACAACATCTTTTTGCCGGTGCACCCACAAAATCATCCATGTCAGAAATCCGGCTGTGACAAACATTAAAACACCTTCAAAGATCTCTTCTGTTTTCCCAGTTAATCCTCCAAAAAAGATGTCCAATAAAAACCCTATGGCAACCGCGGCAACAACACCAGCCCCAATTCCTCTCCATACAAACTTACTAAAAATATGATATTGGTTAGTTTTTGTTAAAAAGGTTAAAACAACTCCCACCACTAAAGCTGCTTCAAGCGTTTCCCGAAATGTAATAAGACTGCTAGCAAACATAAAAAAACTTTATCATCTACAACTCATACAATTCAAGTGTTAGTTAGATGTTGCATTAAAGTAATCAAATACTGCTTTTGAAAGCTCTGCCATTTTAGCTTGGGCCCCAATTGGCGAATTTGTTTCAGACAGAATCACGACAATATAATCTCCTTTTGGGGTAAATGTTATACCCGCGTCGTGCTTAAACCAGCCAATATCACCGGTTTTGTGGGCAATAACAGTACCTTCTGGTAGAAATTTTGGTAACCCATCGTTGAGCTGCTGTTTTTTTAACAAATCCAGCATTTCTTTGGAGGATTCCCTATCAACAATCTCTCCGTTGTAAAGTCTTTTATAAAACAATGCAACGTCTGCTGCTGTTGTTTTTGGCGGTCCTGAACTGCCACCAAGAGATGATTCCAAAAATCCCTGCTCTTTGACAAATTGCGCAATTTTGGAATTGGTAAGCTTTTCTAAAAGAAGTAAGGCTGCATAGTTATGGGAAATGGCAATCATTTGATTAAGGATTTGTGAAACAGTCATTTCTATACTACCCTCTGTTAACTCTGCTTCATCTTCTGTAAGATCAAATTTTTTATTGAGCTCTGAAATATCGCTAAATAAAACATCGTCTTTTTGGAGTGTGCCTTTTTTTATTTGATCGAATGCTAATGCCATAACCCACAGTTTATATAAACTCCCAGAATCAAACATTTCATGCTCCTTTAGGGCAACCATCTCTCCTGTTTTAAAATTTTCAATAACAATACCGTATCTACCTTCTGTACCTGCCATGACTTTTTGGACAACTTTTGCAAGGGTCGGTTTTTGTGCATCGTAATATGCATATACGGCAATTGCCGCCCCAAAAAGAAAAGAAAAAACAAACAGGTAGAAATACTTCTTCATTCCTCTTTTAAACATTATTCGTAACGTAGCGCCTCAATTGGCGAGAGATTTGCGGCTTTGCGGGCTCGCTTCGCCGAAAAACTCTCTCATTTTATCCATTCATGATTTACTCATATCTCAACGCTTCTATAGGACTCAAATTAGCAGCGAGGCGAGCAGGATACCACCCAAATAATATCCCTATTCCTCCGGAAACACCCATTGCCAAAACAATAGAATAAAAAGAAAGCACAAATGGCAAACTGATAATAAATGACACCAGATATGAAACAACAACCCCCAAAATCATCCCAAAAATACCCCCAACAACTGTCAGCATAACTGCCTCCATAAGAAACTGAAAAATAATATCTTTTCTTTTTGCACCCAGGGCTTTACGTAAACCAATTTCGCGTGTGCGCTCGGTAACTGTTACTAGCATTATATTCATAATACCAATACCCCCAACCAAAAGCGATATGGCAGCAATCCCACCTAGGAGAGTTGTAAAAATACTAGTAACCTGGGCTGCTGCCCCCAACACATCACTTTGGGAAAAAATGGTAAAGTCTGCATTGGCAGGATCGGTAATCTTGTGCCGATTGATAAGAAAATACCCTACCTGATCACGTACCATATCCATGCTGTCTTGATTTTTTACCTGAATGGCTATTGAACCAATAAAGCTAATGCCGAAAAGCTGCTTTTGGGCAGTTGTTATAGGAACAAATACAATGTCGTCCTGATTTTGAAATCCACTGCCACCTTTAGAGGTAGTTACTGCGATAACTCGAAAACTTATTTTGTTAATTCGTACTGTCTGCCCAACTGGATTAACACCTGTACCAAATAAATTTTCGGCCGCAGTCGGGCCAATTACTGCAACTTTAGCCTGACCAGTAACGTCTTTGTCGGCAATAAACGTACCGCTTTGAACAGTAATATTATGCACTTGCTGATAGGAAGGTGAAACGCCGACCACTTGGGTATTGGTATTATTTCTACCCGCAACCACTTGAGCTCTACGCAAAATTTCGGGCGAAACATTTTGGATGTCGGTAAACAAACGGTTATTAGCTATTGCTTTGGCATCTTCTAAAGTCAAGGTTGTGGAAGTACCAGATGCGCTTTGGATATTTCCAGGCCTGACTGCTCCAGGAATAACGGTAAGAAGATTCGAACCAAGCGATTGGATTTGCGCCTCAACTGCTTTTTGCCCAGCCTGCCCAAGCGACACAAGGGCGATAACTGACCCAATACCAATAATTATGCCAAGCGTTGCCAAGCCAGTACGCAGTTTATTCAATGTTAAGGCCTCAATAGCTGATGAGAAAAGTTCAAAAAAATCCATTTTTTTTGTCTCCTACCAATTTTCCATCTTTTATAGAGATTACCCTCTTTGCATATACTGCAATATCGGGTTCGTGGGTAATCATAATAATTGTGTGTCCTTCTTTATTTAACCGCGTAAATATTTCCATAATCTCCTTGCCCTGAACAGACGCAAGATTGCCCGTTGGCTCATCTGCTAAAAGTATACTTGGATTCATTGACAGCGCCCGGGCAATAGCCACCCGCTGCATTTGCCCGCCTGAAAGCTGGTTTGTGGTATGTTGTATTCTATTTCCCAACCCAACCATATCTAAATAAAGCGAAGCGCGTTTGACGCGCTCACTTTTGGCAATACCGCCATACATCATAGGTAACATCACGTTTTTCAAAGCACTTCGGCGAGGAAGAAGATTAAACGCCTGAAACACAAATCCTATTTTTCTGTTTCTAATACTGGCAAGTTGGTCATCGGTGAGTTTGCTCACATCTTCGCCATCCAATATATATTTACCAGAGGTTGGCACATCGAGTGCGCCAATCATGTGGATTAACGTTGATTTTCCAGATCCGGAGGGGCCCATGATTGCCACAAATTCTCCCCTTTTTACATTAAACGATATATCGGAAAGAGCCACTGTTTCGGTTTCGCCAGATTTATAAATTTTTGTTAAATGTGATACATGAATCATCGCCCACCACTCCTGCCTCCCCCAATTCCGCCAAATCTAACAGTACTAAACGGCGAAGCTTGTGTGGAAATAACACCGATAACAACTTCGTCATTTTCGCCGACTCCAGACAGAACTTCTGTTTGCGTTTCTGAAGAATCACCAATTTCGACCGGCACAAGCTTTATGACCCCATTATTTTTAACCCTAACTGCATTTTTGCCGTTTAAGGTTTGTATTGCAGCAGACGGCACTAGCAACACATTGTTTTTTACACCCGTTACAATTTGGGCAGTCACACTCATATTGGGTAAAATCTGATCGTTTTTTTCATCTAAAAGGATTATTGTTGGATACGTTGTTACACCCGAACTTACCATACCATTGGTATTAATACCTAAAACCTTTCCGAAAAAAGTCTTGCCGGCAAACGCATCAAATGTGATGGTTGCTTTATTCCCCTCTTTTACCCGAACCGCATCAATTTCTGAAAGGTTAATGCTTACCACCGGCTTGCCATCGGTTTTTACGGACCCTACAACCTGGGAAGAAATGCCGGTGCTAGAGGCTGCAGTTGTATTGGTGCTTCCAATCTGCATACCTTGGGTAATAACCAGGTCGGATACAACTCCGGCAATAGGAGCGGTAATAATTGCCCAAGCTGCCTGGTACGAAAACCAACTGCTAGATAAGGCAGCTTGAGCCTGGGAAATAACAGCAGTCTGGTTTTTATAATCTGCCTCCGCCTGTAACCAGTCGGCACGCTGTTGAATATATGTTGGGTCATCAGTATCCGGGTCTTTTGTTCCTTTACCATTAACAAAAGTTTGGTTTGTTTTAAATAATGTTGACTGCAACGAGTTTATCTTTGCCTGCGCGGTATTGAGTGTATTTTGCGCCGACAAATAGCTTGACCAGGCGGCTGCTTGGCGCTGCTGACCGGCATAGTCTAGTGTGACATCGGCAATTTTTTGCCCTTGTGTAACAGTATCGCCATTTTTAACATAAACATTACTAATTGAACCGCTGGCTTGAGTAATAATACTTGTTTTATTTGTTACTGCAACAGTCCCCGATTCTGAAACTGAAGAAACAAGGGTTCCTTTTTCTACTTTTGCTGTTTGGTATGTTGGTCTTTCTGTTTTGGTAAATTGCGAAGAACCAAAATATACAAGAAGCAACAAAACTACTGCCAAAAATGCATAAACGAGCTTCTTCATATTAAATAGACAACTATTATAGCAGAAAAATTTATTTATTAGATTTTAGGAGAACGCCGGTGGCAGCAAATACGGTAACTGCATTCAGAAGTGCCGACATAAAAGCATTTGTAGAAATGCTGTCAAAAATCAAAAGAAATGCTCCAACAATATAACTTACCAAAAACCACATATTGATCTTTGGATTTTTCTTTTCCATCGTAATAAGCTGAACAAACCACCCAAGGCCAATCAATAATAACCCAAACATTGTTAATCCCATATCTTTTTTAGAGTATCTCGTTTTCTAATACTTTGTCAATAACAAAAACTACTCTGCCTTTTTGCTGCCAACTATAACGACAACATCTGTTGTTTTTTCTTCGTCAAGACTAGTTGGTTCTGAAACCACAAGAGAGCTACCTAAAGCAGTTTTTAACAAATCAATCCACTCTTTTGCAACGCTGCTTTTTACCTGGATGACTGTTTCTTCATTATCCGATTCATCGGCATTACCAACCTGTGAAACAATAAACCCCTCTTTTTCCAAAAGTGCCTTAACTCTGGCTGCTTCACCAGAAATACCGCTTCCGTTTAACACTTCTATAGTATATTTCCCTTTTGAGATTTCTTCTGGCGTGGGGATTGGTGTTTTTTCTTCTACAACTGCTTCTTTTTCCAGTCTTTCTTGCACCTGCTGTTGCCCGACTACAATGCCTCTCTCGTAAGCCAATTTCCAAGATATACCAAGCAATGCGCCAATAACTATGGCAATCCCACTCCACAAAAGAATCTTTTTAATCATACTTCCTTTTCTCCCATCAACAATGTCTTCTCTTACTACATTTTCTACTGTAGCTACCTCAACCGGCAAGGCATCCTCTTCTACCACATCAACTGGTTTGATTATCGGTTTTTTCTTTTTAACAGCCACAATACTACTATAGTAGTATTTATTCTCAAATGTCAAATAAAAGATGGTATACTCAAAATACTTTTGGAGGGGTCGCATAGTGGCCTAGTGCAGAGGTTTACTAAACCTCCGTACCGCAAGGTACCGCGAGTTCAAATCTCGCCCCCTCCGCTTGCATACAAAATAATTACCTGATAAAGTACAATTATGAATAAACAGACCCTACTAATTGGTGGGGGGACTTTAGTTATCTCTATTCTTCTTATTGCAGGCTTTGTTTTTCTTAACAATCCAAAAGCCAGCAATCTGGATGGACTTGCAAAATGTCTGACAGAAAAAAAAGTCACATTTTATGGCGCTTTCTGGTGCCCGCACTGCCAAAGACAGAAAAAAATGTTTGATGACGCAGAACGCTTTCTCCCATATATCGAATGTTCTACGCCTGACGGCAACGGACAACTGGATGTATGTAAAAAGAAAAATATCCAAACCTATCCAACCTGGGAATTTACAGACGGCTCAAGATTAACTGGAGAAATCAAACCCGAGGATCTGGCAAAAAAAGCATCTTGTCCAATGCCGAAATAATATGTCCAACATAACTCAAAACGTAACATTTTTATTTGCAACATTGACTGCCGCAAGTCAAATTGGAGCAGTACTTGGTATATTATTTTTCTTTTTTGCCGAAAAAAAAGCAGTTGCAAAATTCCTTTCATTTTTTGCTAAAAATTACCTAAAACTTGCGCTAACAGTTGCCCTAACCGCAACACTTGGAAGTCTTTTTTTCTCCGAAATTGCCGGATTTACACCCTGTAAACTTTGTTGGTTTGAGCGGATTTTTATGTACCCGCAAGTAGTCCTCCTTGGAATTGCCATGTGGAAAAAAGACACAAAAATCTGGATATATTCCCTATCACTTTCTATTATTGGCGCTTTTATTTCTTTTTACCACTACCTGTTACAAATTGGGGTTCTCCCAGAAGGATCATGTGATGCAGTCGGTCGGTCGGTCTCCTGCTCAAAAGTATTTACTATGACATTTGGCTACATTACTATCCCTCTTATGGCCGGCACAGCATTTGTTTTATTAATATGTCTTGCAATTACAGCGAGAAAAAATTCTCTTAAAGTTTCCTAACCTTTTTAATCACTGCTCCTTCATTGCTTACAGATATAATATGTCCTCTTTTTTGTTCTAGCTTGAGTTTTTTTAGTATACCACATATTTTTTGATCAATTTTTCTATTGGAAATACCACTTGAAAGACAGATAATCGTAGGTTTTCTGTCTTCAATCATCGGCTTAAAATCTTTTGTGTTAAGAACAATAACGAGATAATTTTCCTCCTCCGAAATTTTATAAATTTTCTGGTCTTTCGCACCTCCTTGTTTTAAGTCGTGTTTTATATGCTTTAGACTATGAAGATTATTAATCGTAGGAAATGTTTCTTTTGGAGGTAACCCCTCATCCAAAAGCAATTTATATCTTGTATGTTTTCTTGAAGACATGAAGCCCTTCTTCCATTAAGGAAGCAATGATGTATTGAATCGTTTCAGGATTCACATGAGGATATTCCTTTTCTAGTGCCCTTGTTGTATACCCTTGACGAACAAGACTCGAAACCCGCTCTATTGGAATTCTTGTTCCTACAATTACAGGCGCTCCTCCAAGAATATCTGGATCCATTACTATATATTTTTTAATTTTGTTTGACATAAGGGAAAAGAAGTATATATAAAATAATTACATAAGTAAAGTCTTACTGTCAATAGTTAAGAAATGGCGTGGTATTTTTTCCACAAACCAACGCCATGGATGCCGACCAAAAATACTACTGCAACAAATAACAAAAACCGCACCCACCCAAAAACGATATAAAATTCACCAATAAGTAAAGCGTGGATAAGAATAAAAATTCCTGCCATGTAGACAAAACGGTGGATAAATTTCCATACCGGAAATGTAAGTATTCTCACCATTGTATCTGATGACGTTAAGCCCATAACTAAAAATATACAAAGGGAAATTGTACCTAAAGATAATCCGAATAAATATAATCCATTTATAGAAAATAAGGCAGAAAAACCGCCTAAATATATAAAAAAAGCAAAACCTGCATGCAGAAGGGAAAAATATAGAGCAGAACCCCCCAGCGCCCTTCTCGCTTTTATATATGCCCCCCGAAACGGCAGCCATAAAAATAGTTTGGTTAGTGGTCCTGCCAAAAGTGTTATATACAAATAAAAAATGGCTGTATAGGCAAAAAGAGGAACTAAAATACTTATTTGTTCGTTTTTGTCTTGCACAAAAAACTGTACTACGACATTTTCAACAATCGACAACAAAAAAGACACTAAAAGTACGTAAAAACGAATGTTTGTAAACATGGGCCTCATTAACTACTCAACAATAAGCTTTCCAACCATTCCCTGCTGTCTATGATCGGCCACACTACAGTAGTATTCAAAAGTCCCAGATTTACTGGCAACAAAGGATATTTCCTCTGTTTCCCCAGCTTTAAGCTGTTTGGTTTTAGCATTGAATTCGCCTATTGTCCAATCGTGAAATCCTGTTTTATTGGTAAACACAATCTTTACCACATCGCCTTTTTTGACTCGAATCTCCTTCACAGAAAACGCAAATGGTGATCCCTCTACTGCAAAACTCTTTACTTCTGCTTCCATTGCGCTTTCGGTTGCTACAGGCGCTTGTTCTGGCGCTACAGCTTCCTGTTTTACCTCCTCGGCTGGCTTGTTACCCAAAAAGAAAAACGCCCCTAATCCAATTACAACAATGCCCACAATCAAACCAATAAGCTTGGTTGGCATTCCTGATGTATTTTCTGTTTGTACAGATTCTTCCATTATTTCACCTCCCTTCAGTTTTTCTCCATTATACATATCCTACTGTTAAAAGTGTATCAGAAAATCTCTGAAACGTCACATCCTTAAGATGTAGTGCTTGTCTTATGGTGGCAAAACCGTTTCCCGAAACACTACTAACTGACTTTTCCCCACCAATAATAAGTGGAGAATGAAAGGCATATACTTTGTCTACCAAACCAACATCTACAAAATTACCAATTGTCCGCCCCCCACCCTCTACCAGCACACTGATAATTTCTTTTTCATAAAGAAAATCCATAAGACCAGAAACTGTAATTTGTTTATTAACAATAATTATATTTTCGTCCCTGAGTACTTGAGCGCTATTTGGAATCTTTGAATGAGGATCTAAAACAATTCTAATAGGATCTTTTAATCCTTTTATTCTAGTACCTAAATGCGGGTCATCTTTTAAAACTGTATTTGCTCCAACTAAAATTGCCTGGTACTCACCTCTTAATCTTCTGGCAAACCTCCTGGCTTTTTCAGATGAGATCCACTTTGAATCACCTGTACGAGTAGCAATCTTCCCATCAAGACTGGCAGCAAATTTTATGGCAACAAAGGGACGTTTTTGGGTGTGAAAGGTAAAAAATGCAACATTCAGCTTTTTTGCTTCTTTTTCTAATACTCCCACCTCTACTTCTATCCCCATCTGCCTTAACTTGCCTACCCCGCTGCCTGCTACTTTTGGGTTAAGATCAAGAGTCGAGCAGACAACTTTTTTAATACCCGAGGAGATAATCGCATCAACACATGGCGGGGTTCTGCCAAAATGCGAACACGGCTCAAGATTTATGTATAAGGTCGCACCTTGTGTTAAGGTGCGACCTTGACGCATTGCCTCTATTTCCGCATGAGGAAAACCGGCTTTTTTGTGATATCCTTTAGCAACTATCTTACCGTTTTTTACAATCACCGCCCCAACCATTGGATTTGGAAAAGTCCATCCTAAACCTTTTTTGGCCAGTCGAAGTGCCAAAGCCATGAAGTAAGTATCCATATTAAACGAGTTTTAATCGGTGCCCCATCTTCTTTTTTTTTGTAGAGAGATAACCTTTATTCATTTCATTTGGCTTTATTTCTAATTGGACTGGAGTTACCTCTATCCCTAAAGACTCTAAAGCATGAATTTTCCCGGGATTATTTGTCAAAAGATTTATACTAGATATTTGTAATTCGCAAAGTATTGCTCCTGCCACTTCGTAACTTCGGGCATCTTTTGGAAGACCTAATTGCTCGTTTGCCACAACAGTATCTAATCCTTTATCCTGCAAGGCATATGCCTTAATTTTATTAACAAGCCCAATACCACGTCCTTCCTGATTAAGATATAAGATAACTCCACTCCCCTTCTGTTGTAAAATCTCCATACTTTTTTTCAGCTGTTCCCCGCAATCACATTTACGGGAAAAAAACGTGTCTCCTGTAACACACTGTGAATGAATCCTTACTGTGACCGGCTGCTTTTTTATATCTCCCAAAACTAATACCGCATGATCAAGGTTATCTTCAAAGGATTTGTAAATCGATATCTGAAATTTGCCATAAACTGCAGGAAGAATTGAAGAGGCTGATTTTGCTACCAAGCATTTCTGTGAAACCTTGGGAATAGGATGTGCTTTTGCATATGCTACTAAATCTTTTATTGAAACAATTTTTAATCCAAACTTTTTGGCAAAGGCAAAAAGACCTGCGTCTTTTTGTATACTGCCATCACTTCGCAGCACTTCACATAAAACTCCTGTAGGAGAAAACCCAGCCCGACTAACTAATTCTATGGTGGCTTCAGTATGTCCTTGACGTGCTAGAATCCCCCCATCTTCGGCAATAATTGGGAAAATATGCCCAGGTCTAACTAAATCTTCTTTTTTGGCTGTTTTTTTAGCAATTGTTCGTATAGTTAATGCCCGATCCTGTGCGGAAATGCCAAAAGAGGTAACATTTTTTGAGTCTGTTGTGATGGTAAATTTACATTTTAATTTTTCGGAATTATCTTTATGGCTAACCATTAAAGGAAGCTCCAATTGTTGTGCTTTTTCTCGGGTTATCGGCACACATACCATGCCGCGGCACTCTTTGATAAGAAAATTTACCTTCTCTGTAGTTGCTAATTCTGCAGGAAAAATCACATCCGCCTGATTCTCGCGATCTTTGCTATCCAAAACAATAAGCATATTGCCTTTTTTCAGTTGCTTAATCCCCTCTGAAATAGAAACAAAAACATCTCTTTTTTTCATACAATTTTTATCATCTCCAAGGCTGCCATGGCTGCTTGGACACCCCTATTTTCTTTTTCTCGCTTTGCTCGCTCTAGTGCATCTTTAATATCGTAGACTGCTAATACTTCGTAAATTACCGGAATCTCGTATTGCCACGAGACATCCATGCATCCTCGGATACACTCATTGGCAACTTGTTCAAAGTGATACGTCTTACCTTTATGAATTGCGCCCAGAGCAATAATTGCATCGTACTTTTTCTTTTTGGCCATTATTTTTACAACCAGCGGAATCTCCAGTGAACCAGGAACATGAACAATGTCAATGTTACTGCCTAGGACACCTTTTTCTTTGAGTGTCAAAACGCAATGTTTCTCAAGACTCTCTGTAACCTCTTTTTGAAACATGCTGCTAACAATTACGATTTTTATATTTTTCATATTTTAATGTCATCCTGAACTCGCTCGCCTCGCTGAGTCGAAGCGGGTTTCAGGATCTTCTCAACATATTTTCCTAAAATATCTACTTCTATATTTACCAAATCCCCTGTTTTAATTTCTTTCAACATTGTATTTTCCAAGGTATAAGGTATTATCCCAACACAAAAAAAATCTTCCCCTGCCTCAATTACAGTTAAAGAAATCCCGTTTACTGCAATCGACCCTTTACTAACAATGTACTTTGCAAGTGATTTAGCAACACCAATTTCTAATATCAAACTTGTAACTTGTAATTTATAACTTATAACTTTTCCCACTCCATCAACATGTCCTTGCACAATATGCCCTGATAAAAATGAGTTTAATGTTGCTGGTAATTCGAAATTAACCACATCTTCTTTTTTTAACAAACCAAGCGTTGTCCTCTTCTCTGTCTCCGGCATAATCTCAACAGAAAATGTGCTACCCAATATATTTGTCACTGTCAAGCAACAGCCATTTACTGCAATACTATCCCCTTTTTTGAGTTTTTGAATAAGAGCATCTGGCGCAAAAAACCTAAACACCTGCCCTTCTTTTTTTTCTAATCTCCCATTATGTGTAATAATTCCGGTAAACATAAAAAATCCCCTCTTCGGGGATACGCAAAAATTCCACTATAAATGGAAATTTTATTCCTCTTTCAGAACGTACATGTACTTCGTACATTACGTTCTAGAGACGTTAAAAGCAAAGCTTTTTTACGTCTCATCCCGACTATACGGTCGGCATCAGAATCTAACTGATTCATGTCACCCTAAGGCGACTCGTGGGCTATACCACCGATTATGAAATACTCACAAACCCCGAAGGAACAACTATATTCTACAATAACCAAAATATATATGCAATGAGACTACCGTTTTATGAGGGTTTTGCCCCAAGAGGTGGGGGGTTTTTGTTGTTTTATGTACGAAAAGGCCGAGGCAGCTGCCCGTGCTCCAAGACCCACAGCTGTAGAAATCTGTTCGATTGATAATCCATAACTTACTAAATCTCCTGCTGCGAATACACCCTCTACATTTGTTTGGAGTTTTTCATCAACTGCAATAAATCCTCCCTGATCCATATATACCCCTAAATTGGCAGCGAGGACAGTGCCCGGCACACCGCCAATTTCGACAAATACTTTTTCAACTGCCAGTGTTTTTTCTTCCTGACCCGTAACTATTTTGACTCCAATTACTTTTTGCCCATCCCCAAGAATCTCTACTACCTTCGTCGTATACAAAACCGAAATGTTGGGATATTCTTTCATTCGCTCCAACCAAACCCCCTCGCACCTTAATTCTGACCCCCGATGTAAAATGGTTACTGTTTTTGCCCTATGGGCCAGCTGTACAGCAGATTGAGTAGCTGCATTCCCCCCACCAACCACCACAACATCTTTCCCTTCGTAATCGTGCCTTTCGCACGTTGTACAATACAACACGCCTTTTCCGGTATATTGAGATTCACCGGGAACATTCAGTTTTTTACGCTCGGTACCGCTGGCAAGAATAATAGCTTTAGCTTTATATGTTTTTTTTGTTTCTGTCCTAACCAAAAATAAATTTTCCTGTTTTTCTATTCCCACAACCGATTCTGTAATAATTGTCCCGCCGCGTGCCTGCACCTGGGCAACCATCCGCTCGGTAAGCTCTTTTCCGGTAATTTCGATAAATCCCGGATAATTTAAAATATCCGGGGATACGGCCATTTGCCCGCCCATTACTTTTCCTACAACCACATGAGACAAATGAAAACACGAACAATAAATAGAAGCAGTGAGTCCTGCCGGACCGGCACCAATAACAATAACGTCTAGTAAATCTCCCATAAGAATAAACAATTATCCCTTACTCTCATATCTTCGTCAATACAGTAGTTACCTGCTCATCTGTTACCTGCTCAAAATTATCATAAAACGCGCCAATAGCATAAAAATCAGAAGGCGTGCGCAAAATAATTACCTTATCTACCATCTTTTGTAATTCTTTTACAGTGTCTTTCGACCCAACAGGTGAGGCAACTACAATCTTTTTGGGATGTCTCTGTTTTATTTCCGAAATAGCTGTTAAAATTGTGAGCCCCGTGGCAATGCCATCATCAACAATAATTGCTATTTTGCCAAAAAACTTAGGCTTTTTTCTTCTTTTTAAATATACCTCTCTGCGTCTTTGTGCTTCTAACTTTTCTTTTTGTACCTCGTTTTCAAACCAACTTTTGTCATTATCTTCTATCTTACTTCCATTACCGACAACATGACCATTTTCTGACACGGCAGCAATTGCGTATTCTGGTTGAAACTTATGGCCAATTTTTCGAGTGATTATTAAATCCAAAGGAGCTTTTAGTTTTTTTGCAACTTCAAAAGCTACCACTACCCCTCCCCGAGGAAGCCCATAGACCACACTTTCTTCCCCTTTATATTTTATAAAAAGAACATCTGCCAGTTGCTTTCCTGCTGATTTTCTATCTGTAAACCGCATTATTTTATTTTTTGTATTCATCTCCCTCCCTTAAAATTATAATAGCATATTGAAAACACCAGAAATATATTCATATAATAAGTATATGAACAAAGAAGATATATCTCGATGGACAAAAAGTCTACTAATCGCATTAATCATATTCTCTCTATTCTCTTTCTATCTTTTCGAAAGACGGGGTTACTACAATCTTTATATTGCCAACAAAGTATTTGGTTCCACTGCTGCAGTATTAGCAGGCATAACACTTCTTTTTGCCAAAGGTATGACGATTCGGCGGCATTTGGGGCTTTTGGCTTTTGCGCTTGCCCTTATCCATGTTGTTCTTTCAATATTATTTTTGCCTAACAAATTTCCAGTTTCTTGGTTTATGGAAGAATGGCTGCCAATTACTTTTGGGGTGCTTGCTGTAATTACTTGGGCATACATGGCATATATTTCCCGAAACCAGAAAATAAAAGAGATGGGTAGTGATGTGTGGAAAAAAAGATTAAGTATTGCCGGACAAACAGCATTTGTTTTTGTTTTTTTCCACCTGGTGGTTATGAAATATGAAGGATGGATTATATGGTTAGCAAATCCCAATTTTCCACCAGCGAGTCTTTTTGTTTTATTAGTTATGCTTATTGTTATTGCTTTTCGTGTTTATATTCTTTCCAAACGCTTCACCCGCTCCGCCACCGGAGGATGGGTCGAAAACAAATTAAGAAGCGATCCGCCTGCTCCTCCCAGTGGATTATCAATATAAAGAGAAGAGAAAGCAGGGTTTCCTCGAAGCGGCCGTCTTCGTGTAGAATCATGAATTGCCAAAAGTGCTTTGGCAAGCGGTTTTCCTGTCCCCATGGTTTTGGCGCCGGATTCGTCGGCCCCAAATTCCCTCTGCCGGGAAATAGCAAGTTGAATAAGAGATGCTGCAATCGGCACAAGTAATGCTAACACCAATCCAAATGCTCCACTTCCCCGATTGTCATTATCTCGCCTGCCAAACCCACCATAAAAGCTCATATTTGCTAAAAACGAAATAGCGCTTGCCAATACCGCGGCAATTGAGGCAATAAGAATATCGCGGTTTTTTACGTGGGAAAGTTCGTGAGCCAAAACTGCTTCTAATTCTTCGGGGGACAAAATATCCATTATTCCTGCTGTTACTGCAATTGATGCGTGTTGAGGATCGCGGCCAGTGGCAAAGGCATTGGCTTGTGATGCCGACGTCATATATACACGAGGTACAGGAATCTGCATTTTTTTAGCCAAGTTTTCCACACTTTTGTACAAAGCTGGGGCGTCTTTTTTTGAAACTTCCTTTGCACCGCTCATTTTAAGTGCAATTTTATCGGAGTAAAAATACGAAACACCATTCATCACAAGCGAAAACAAAAGAGCCACATACACCCCCTGCTCGCCCCCAAGCATCCCCCCAACGGTAATAAGTAAAACACTTAAAATACCAAGAAGCATGATTGTCTTAACAATATTTCCCATGAGGATATTTTACCACACTAGAAGGTATTCCACAAAACTTGATTGGTTACTTCGTGATGGTACAAAATTTCTGAATCTTTTATTAAAGTTCCAAGATCTTTGGGGCTTCTGTCGGCAACCGCCTCTTTAAATGAAACGTATTTTGTTTTGTTCTCAAGTCCTAAAATCTTCTCAACATATTCGCTTGATTTAAAAAGTTTTAATGCATCTTGTATTGTCCCAGGTAAATATCGAAGCCTCTGCCTTTTATTTTTTGTCAGGGCTAATTTTTTGCCTTCCATTCCTGTCCGAATAAGTGTATATATGGCAAGATATGGATTACTATCCGGCGCAACAGAACGCACTTCAATTCTGGCGCTTTTTTCATTTCCAACCGGAATTCTAATCATCGACCCCCGGTCGATTGCTGAAACTTTTATTTGATTCGGCGCTTCAAAATGGGGATCTAGTCTCCTGTAGGCATTAACGCTGGAACAAATTGCCAAACAAATTTCTGGCGCGTGATTAAGGATTCTGCTTAAAAAATCCCATGCAATATCAGAAAGTCCATCCTGTCCTTTTTTGTCGTAGAAAATATTTTTGCCATTTTTTCCCAAAGAAATATTAGTATGCATGCCGCTCCCGTTAATATTTTGCAAGGGTTTTGGTAAAAATGTGGCGGTCATACCCATTTTGTCGGCCACTTGTCGACACACTAATTTATACAACTGGATTTGATCGGCTGCCCGTAACGCGTGAGTATAAGAAAAATTTAATTCAAACTGCGACGGCGCAACTTCCGGGTGATCTTTTTCGTTTTTAAAACCCATGGCCCGCTGCGCTTCGGCCGCGGTATCAATAAACTGACGCAATTTATCAAGTGGCAACGAATGGTAATAGCCACCGGTTGTAATAAGTTTAAATCCGCCATTCTTTTCGTAATTTTGTTCTGCATTAAAACCATCAACTAAAAACCCTTCTATTTCGGCCGATGCAAATGGCGTTATCCCTTGCTCTTTTTCCAACTTTTGAATATACTGCTGAAGTTTCCCCCGGAAATCAGATTCGTATTGCGTTTTATCTCGATTATAAACGTTTGCAAACATCACAACTTTCCCCGGACCAAATAAGTCAGACGGCAGCCACACAAAACTTGTCCAATCTATACTCAACCGAAGATCTGATTCGGCTTGGGCGGTAAATCCCCGAATTGACGACCCATCAAAGGTAAGATTTTCTGCGCTATCAAGCAGGAATTTTTTGTCGTAATCAAGCATGTGAAATCTACCTTCTAGGTCGGAAAAACAAAGTGTGACTGCTTTAATATGTCTTTCTTTTACAAGGTACGCGCTGTATTCTTTTTCTTGCTCTTGTGGGGATTTTTTATCGCGGGCTTCTTTTGCTTTTAAGTTAAGCTCTTCCAGCTCATCATACGGAATTTCGAGGAAGTTTTTAAGGTTATTTTTTGGTTCCATAAGATAATTTATGAAGAATTAATACCAAAATTAACACGAATTAGTACAGTTGTCAAGAAGTATTTGGGGAATAATCAAATTTGACATTCATTCTTGTTATTGAAATACTAAAATTATGAATAACAAACAGTCAACAACGCCAAGTCTAACATGGCTCAAAACACTTTCCATCGGTTTTTCCCTTGTCTCTTTTGGCATTGCTATTGGGATAGGAGGATATATTCTGACCACCCAAAAGAACCAATCAATATCACCAATCATCCAGCTCTCCCCAACCCCAGATCAAACAGTGGACTGGAAAGAATACAGTAATATCAAATTCAAATATCAATTTAGATATCCAGCAGAAGCCGAGCTGAAAGAATTTTTTAATGATATAACGATTAGAATTGGGAAACCAATCATTATTTCAGGCGCATGTAGTGAGTTTAATTTTAATGTCAATTACAGAGGAAACGATTTTGAACCAACTAAAACTAAGGATATTAAAAAGAAAGCACGTTCAATACAACTTGCAGGAAAAGATGCATATAGAATAGATGGCGAATCCAGTCTAGAAGGATATACCTGTGTTGATTCTAGAATATTTGTTGTAAATATGCGCGATCCCGAAAGAATCGATTTTATCCTCTCGATGAGTCGTCAAAAATCAAAATATCCAAATCTATTTGACCAAATCCTCTCCACCTTCAAATTCACCGATCAGAATCCTGCATATTCACAGACTCCAACTGTAAATAATTAGTAAAATACTGTGAGGAAAAGAAAATTTTTAGCAAAGACGCTATTTACTCCGACAAGATTAAAAGTATTATCAGGTCTCTTTGCCAATTTAAGCGCTGGTTGGATAGGAGCATTTTTAATCTTTCCTAATTTTTCTGATCTAGCAGAGATACAAAATAAAATTATATTGACTCTTGATATTTTTGCTGCTATAGTTTGTTTACTGATTGCTTTTTGGCTTGAAGAAAGGAGCATGAAATGACTAATTTTGCCGATATTAATGTAAATGTTTTAATTGCCTTTGCTCTTTTTTTAATTGTTTTCCTACTTTTATATGTTGCCTTTGGTCGAGAAGAGAAAAAAAGTAAATAACAAGAATTAGCTTCTATTTCTATATGGATTATAAAATAATACCATCGCAAGAAACAATCGAAAAAACTGCAAAAGCCTTGCAAGTAAATGGAGTAACTGTTGTGATTACCCAAAATGGCGAGGATGCAAAAAATAAAGTTTTAGAACTTCTACCAAAACAGGCAGAGGTCATGACCATGACATCAACAACACTTGATGATATTGGAGCAACAAAAGAGATTAATGAATCCAGCGAGTACAATGCTGTTAGGGATAAACTCTATTCCATGGATCGTAAAACACAATACATAGAAATGCAAAAACTTGGCGCGGCGCCAGAATATGCAGTTGGCAGTGTTCATGCGGTAACGGAAGATGGACATATTCTAATTGCTTCCAACACCGGTAGCCAATTACCAGCATACGTCTATGGATCAGCGCACGTTATTTGGGTGGTGGGGGCGCAAAAAATTGTAAAAGATACCGATAGTGGAATAAAAAGAATTTACGACTATGTACTACCACTAGAAAGCGAGCGGGCACACAAAGCATATAATGTTCCCGGAAGTGCTGTAAATAAGCTCTTAATCATTAATAAAGAAGTAACTCCCAACCGCCTCACCATAATTTTAGTCAAAGAAGTCTTAGGATTTTAATTACTTACCAAACCTCCGCTCGCGGGAGATGTAATCTATAATTGCCTCGTTAAATTTTTTCTCGTCAAAATCCGGCCAAAAAGTAGGAGTAAAATATAATTCACTATAAGTGCTTTGCCACGGCAGATACCCGCTTAACCTCTGCTCTCCACCGGTACGAATAATAAGATCCGGATCTGGCTGTCCTTGGGTGTATAACGAATTAGTCATTGTTTCTTCTGTTATTTCTTTGGGTGTATTTTTAATAATTGTCTTTACTGCTCGAATAATTTCTGCCCGACCACCATAATTTAAGGCAAAATTAACAGTAATACCGGTATTACCTTTTGTATCATCAACAACTTCTTCTATATCTTTTTCTATGTCTTTTGGAAAAGCAGAAATATCCCCAAGTGTTTTGACTCGTACATTGTTTTTTTTAAGCTTAGCAACTAACGACCCACTAAACATACGACGGAATAAATTCATTAATGCATCGACTTCCTTTTTCTCCCTATTCCAGTTTTCTGTAGAAAATGCCCAAAAGGTAAGATGTGTTATGCCCAAAGATTCTGCATGACGAACAAGTGGCTCGATACGGTTAAACCCAGCTCTATGACCAAAAAATAACGGCAATTTCTTTCTCCTGGCCCATCGCCTATTACCATCCATAATCATGGCAACATGACGCGGCAAATAAAGCCTAGCCACAGTTAATATGGTCCATGGGGTATATTTTTTGGGGCTTTGAACAGCATCAGCAATAAACGCATCCCTATCCATCCACATATATTCGTAAACAACATCTTTATTGGCTGAAACTTTTCCATCATAATCCCCAATTAAAATCGCGCAGTACTCATTTTCACAGTTTTTCCCGTGTTTTGCAAAATAATTAAATGCTCCAACTTTTTCTAATTTGACTCCGCTGATTCCCACTTCTCGTTTTAATGAACGGTTTGCTGCTTCTTCGTATGATTCGTCGTGATTTGGCAAATGCAACACATGACTAATTGCGGTAAGATCCCAATACCCATCCCACAATTTGTGTTTTCTCTTTTGCAGCAGCACTTCCCCTTTTTTATTCTGCAAAAGCACTACATATGCTCTGTGATGCAAACCGTTGCCATAATGGCACTTTTCTTTTTCGGCATATTTACCAGTAAAGGTATCGTTTTCATCGACCAATAACAACATCTGTTTCTCGTCCATAATTAAAATAAGTGCTCATGAACAAGACGAGCACCTCTTGAAGGAATATTTATTATAACATCCTTTGTTACAGAAAACTCTTTGGCAAGGTTTGCAACTTTTTCTTTATCTTTTCCTTGGCAAATTAAATGCACATCCTGTCCAGTGTTTAAAGTAAAATAAACAGACAATCCTTCACCTCTCCACTTTTCAACAGCTTTTATAATAGTAACTGTTTCTGGCCTTAAGTAAACAAGCGGCGGGGTTTGAGTGAACATAATCGCATGTAATTCTAATGCCTCTTGCTCAATCAGTCTCCCAAACTCAACAAAACTTTTCTTTTTAATTAGTTCTTTTACCCCATTATTTTTCTCCTTCATCCGCGACAATCGAACCTTCATAAACGGACTTGATGCTGCGGTTTGTTGACCAATAGTTGTTGAAACATCTTTTTTTTGACTACTGGCGATAACAACTACATCCGCAATATCCCAATAATTAGGTTTGAAGATCTGCACAGCAAAAGATGTTTCGTTTGTACTGCCATCGAGCCATTCCACAAACCCACTGAGAATCGATCGGCAGGCAGATCCTGAGCCCTGTCGAGCTAATATTGATAACTGTTTTTCCAAAAAGTTAAGTCCTGCCGCAGAAACAGCGGCAACAGTAAGCGCAGCAAAACCAGACGCAGAAGATGAGAGACCCGTGCCGGTCGGAAAATTATTTTCTGACACAACTTTTGCTTTTTGATTTATTTCTGCCAGTTTTCTTATTCGATCGAGATGTTCTATAACTCGGTCTTTTTCATCTTGAAGGAGTCGAGGTCGCTGCCTCGCCACCTTCCAGGTGGCCGAATGAACTCCTGGAAGGTGAATTTCATCTTTTTTATATTCATCAGAGAACTCAACTGTGGTTGTCGTTAACAAATTACTTAAATTCATAGAAATACTACCATTTTCCGGAATCCGCAATGCCTCGTCTTTCTTACCCCAATACTTGGTAAAGGCAATATTCGATGGTGCTACAGCAGTTGCTTTCATAGCTCTACCCTTACTCCTTCTGCATTTGTTTTGGCATTTATTATTGTTCCTCCAGCATTTTCGAGTGTTTTCTCAATAATCTCTCTTTTACTCCCATCAACAAGAACAATCATGCAGTCGCCGCCTCCTGCACCAGATAACTTTGCCCCATATGCGCCAGCATCAACTGCGGAAGCAATCATATCATCTAATTTTTTTGTACTCACGCCCAAGTTTTCCAAAAGCATTTGATTTTTATTCATCAACTCCCCTACCCGCTTCCAGTCTTTTTTTTCTAATGCTTCCTGTGCGTTAGTTACTATTTTTGCGATTTCAGTAAACACTTTTGTTTTTTTTGAAACTTGATTGATAATCGCTACTGTATCCGCCTTTACCCCGCTGTATCCAATAACAAGAGGCAAAGATGCAATTGACAAAGACTCAATAACTCTTCCACCTGTTACAAAATACAGTGTGCCACCATAAATTGCCGCAGCCACATCAAACCCCGATCCTTTTTTCTGGACATCAATCACTGCTTTGTAGGCAATATTAAACAGCTCTTTATTTGTTAATTCAATTTTGAAAAGTTCTGATAGTGCCTTTATTACACAAACAGTCACCGCAGATGAAGATCCAAAACCAAACTTTGACGAAAATTCAGAAGAGGTACTAATTTTTACACCTACACCCTTTAGCCTCACCAAGCGAGGCTTGATGAGGCTAACTGCTATTTCGGCAAACCTTGCTCCTTTGGGAATGTCTCCCTTGCCTATTTCGGATAACGGTTTTTTATAACTAACAATTTGAACATCTGGCGCTTCCAGCTCGAATATTGGTTCTTCTAATAAAGAAGCCGCTGCCCGTATCCGCTGATCAACTGCTGTGACTATACACCCAGCTCCATGCAACACCGCATGCTCGCCAAAAAGCATGAGCTTGCCTGGTGCAGATACCATCACACTAGACATCTCTGCGTACCCCTTCTGCCCCTAATTTTGCCTGTAAACACGAAACATTTTTTGCTTTGGCAATTTCGTGTATAACAGATGGATCTTTATGGTAAACCAGTAATACTCCTGTTCCTTTTTCTTTTCCGCCTCCACCGCAGATTTTGGCCGCCCCACCTTTTACTTCGATCTCCCTAATAATTTCTTTTGATAAATTAGAAACAACTCCAATCCATTCCAGATTTTTTTCACCTTCCCGAATAATACGAATCAACTCTTTTTCGTTGCCTGCGCCCAACACAGAAACTAATTCCCTAGTTAACCGCTCTTGCTCCCTTAAAAATGCCTCGACAATTTCCGGATGCTCTTGATAAAGCTTTCTAACATAACCAACCATTTCGCCGGTTGTTTCAACCGGAGTACCGGTATTCAATATAAAAAAGTTATTAGAAACACTGTCGGGAATTTTAGTTCCCACCGGAGACATAATAACTTTTAGTGCTTCTGATTCTTTTCGATACCAAATAAGACCACCAAAACAGACAGTTGCGTTATCTCCTCCCGACGGTAAACCGTGCCTCTTCATTTCGACTTGATAAGCAACATTATTTATAACCTCTTTGTTAAAAGGTTTGCCTAAAAAACCCATAACTGCCCCAACAATGGCAACTGCCAACGATGCAGACGATCCAAGACCAGCGCCTGTAGGAATTTCTGAATCAATACTAAGCCTAAAACCACTTGCAGGTTTTTGATCATAATGCAGTATAGTTTCCCCAATTGCGATTACTGCATAATCCAATACACCCTCGGTGATTTTTTTAAGGGTTGCGATATTATTAGTGGCTATATATTTCTTCCACTCTTCACGTGCTCCACGTGCAGTTTGCAACAATGACTCTTGAGTAATTTTTGCTTGGTATTTTGCAATATTTGAAGAAATCGTAATATCAGAACCAACTGTCCTAACTATTTTTACAACACAACGCTTATCAATAGCTGCCAATAGAGCCGGCTTACCATACACTGAGGAATGCTCACCAAGTAGATGAATTTTACTTGGTGCTGAAACAACAATATTATTCATATGGTTTTGCTTTAATACCGTACTGTATAACCTCTGCCGGTTTTTGCTTGCCAATTCTACGGACTACCGTAATAACATTCTGACCAATTTGGGGCCCTGTGTCAAAATCAACAAGCTGGAACGTTTCCCGTTTTTCTTTTTCAAATTCAACAATAGCCGCATAATATGGCACCTCATTTTCAAAACCAATGGGGGCAACAAATATTTTTGTCCACGAAACGACCTTGCCAATCTTTCCAATACGGGCGTGTATATTTTTAGTTTGCCTCCAAGTTGTAATTGAACTACTCATATTTGTAACACATGGACTGCTACCGTTGCTCCTGTACCGCCAACATTATGGGCTAGTCCCACTTTTGCCCCTTTCACCTGACGCTGCCCAGCATTTTTCCGCAACTGTTGGGCAATTTCGACAATTTGTTTTACTCCTGTTGCGCCAATTGGATGACCACATGCCTTAAGACCGCCGGAAGTATTTACCGGCATTTTGTTGCCAAGTTTTGTATGTCCACTTGCTATAAAGTCGCCCCCCTCACCCTTTTTGCAAAAACCCAAATCCTCCATTGCCATAATCTCGGCAATTGTAAAACAGTCATGCACCTCTAAAACATCAATATCAGAAAGAGAAACTCCTGCCTGCCTTAATGCTTTTTGTGAGGCAATTTTTGTTGCCGCAAGCTCGGTTAAACTTTTGCGTTTAGCAAGACCAATTGTGTCAGTTGCAACTGTGCT
>CAZIZQ010000002.1:28718-54685 GCA_964544105.1 uncultured Gammaproteobacteria bacterium
GAAAATGCGCATGTTCATTTAAGCTGGCATGGAAATGGTTTTTTACGGCAACTTCTGCCATTTGTTCACGGGTTGTGCCAAATTGCTCCATATGCGCTCTGGCCATAAGAGCGTAAAGAGCGGGAAATGTCAGACCAGAAAGTCGCTCTTCCTCTGACCCTGCCCCCATCAAAGCTGTTGTTATTTCACATGATGATACATCGGTCATTTTCTCAACCCCCACCACTAACACTGTTTCATACATACCAGAAAGAATTGCTTGCACACCTTGATGAATTGCCAAGCCACCGGATGCACATGCTCCTTCTACTCGAACTGCAGAAGTCGACAACCCCAATTGTGTTGTAACAACTGCACCTAAATGATCTTGATTATCTAGCTTTGATGCAAGCATATTTGCCACAAACACTGCATCAATTTTTTGCGCATCAAGCCCACTATCAACAATTGCTTTTTGTGCTGCTTCTTTAGCTAAGTCAAACACCGACCGTTCCCACAGCTCCCCAAATTTTGTCATGCCAACACCCAGTACGTTTACTTTCATAGACATTTCTCCTTGTCATTCCGAACTTGTTTCGGAATCCTGTTTTTTACGAGATCCTGAAATAAATTCAGGATGACATAGCATTTCATAGGCATTGCTTATTTAATACACACTTTGCAAGGAAACTATAATCGACATATGTCTTTTTTTCTATTTGCTCTGCAACAGAATGTTTAATTCTTTTTTGATATGATAAGATTTCTTTCGTAATTTTAAAACAAAAAGCATCAGCTCCGGCTCCCGATCCATAAGAACAAAAGAAAATTGTATCATTGGGTTTTGCAATATCAAGTACTGCAGCAAGTCCAGTAAGAGATGAAGCAGAATAAGGATTGCCGATTTTATCAACCACTAAACCCGCTGCAATTTGTTCTTTGCTAAATCCTAAACGTTTTGCAACGTTTTTTGGGAACTTGGCATTTGGCATATGAAATACTGCATAAGTAAAATCTGCTGGTTCTTTTTTTATTTTTCCCAGAAGGTTCTTTGATGCCCCAATTACATGACGAAAATAAGCCGGCTCTCCGGAAAAGCGGCCTGCATGTGAAGGAAATGCCTGTTGGTCCCGCCTCCAAAAATCTGGGGTATTCGAAGTAAAAGAAACAAAATCAACTATTTCGGCAATAACATTTTTTTTGCCCAAAATATACGCTGCTGCTGCACTTGCTGCGGTGTATTCCAAAATATCCCCCTGTTTGGCTTGAGCCACATCGCTACCAATTGCTATTCCATAGTCAATTTTCCCAGAGGTGACAAGCGCCCACACAAATTGCATAGCAGCAGTACCAGCCTTACAGGCAAACTCCAAATCCGCTGCAAAATAATGATTGCCAACACCCAGCATTTCTCCAACAATGGTTGAGGTAGGTTTTACTGCATAGGGATGTGATTCCGACCCAACGGTAATTGCACCAATTTGTAGCGGGTCTATTTCCCCATTGATAAGTGCCTGTAATCCTGCTTCGGCAGCCAATGTTGCTGCATCTTCATCTGACGATGCTATTGCTTTTTCTTCAATCTGCAACCCCGCAGTTACTTCCACAGGGTCTCTTTTTAAGGCCTTGGCAATATCCGAAATTTTTATTCGGTATTTTGGGACATATGTGCCGTATGAAACAATTCCTGTCATTTTTGTCCTCTCCCTAATTTTTGGTGTGCTTTACCCAAGCTTCCCTCACTTAAACTTGCCAATAATGATATTTCTCCAGCTAGTACTGCACCAGCGATAACTTCTGCAAACTCTTCGGAATTTTGAACTCCCAATATTGATAGCGCTTCTTTTTGGGTGGCAAGATTTGTGCCACCACCAACTGTTCCTACAATAAGAGAAGGAAGATAAATGGAAAAATATAAATCGCCATTTTCTAAGATTTCTGCATCTGTAATTCCCATACTTCCTTCTACAACGTGCGCCGGGTCTTGCCCTGTTGCCAAAAATATAGCTGCAATAACATTGGCAAAATGAGCATTAAAACCCATAGAGCCGCTTAAAATAGAACCTAAGTGAACTTTTCGCTCAACCACCTCTACAATTTTCTCTGGAGTAGTTTTTAGGATTTCTCCAACAACTTTTTTAGGTAAAGTAACCTCTGCCCAAACCTTTTTCCCCCGCCCTAAAATAAAATTTAGCCAGGCTGGTTTTTTATCTATATCAAAATTACCAGCTAAAGACACGCATGTTACTTTGATTTTTTGCTCAATTATTTTTGCCATTTCTTCTGTTGCAATAGTTACCATATTCATACCCATGGCATCCTGCGTATCAAAATAAAATCTAACAAACAAATTTCTGCCCAAAACCTTGTAATCTGCTTTTAAAAGTTTTATGTGGGAAGAAGAACTTGCGGCAATTTTAGCAAGTGTCTTGAAATTTTCATCAATCCAAACTTCGGCCTCCATGGCTCCGGCTAAATTTTTGGCTTTAAAAACAGGACCCCTAGTCATGCCGACATTTTCTACATAAACATTAGCTCCGCCTGAAAGCATAATTGTCTTGCATCCTCTATTTACCGATGCCACCAGCGCCCCTTCAGTCGTCGCCAATGGAACATAATACTCTTGACTCAAGATTTTAAATGGCCCTGCAATACCAATAGGAACTTGAGAGGCGCCAATTAAGTTTTCGCAGTTTCTTGTAGAAACAACCTTTTCATCAAAAGTAAATGAACTAATGTTTTGAAGATTAACTTTAACTTCTTTTTCTAAAGCGTTTCTTCGCTCTTTTGCACTTTTGAACGATCGTAAATCCATATTGGTACGCAAAAATCCTTATATTATAGTCGGCAAAACAGGCAGAATCATTCGGAGGAAAAATTAAAGCGTGTAAACCGAGGTGGCGTATCTGTTCCACCTCTAAGGTGGAAAATGCAAGCTCAATCTCTCAATCTTTTGCTATTTGCAAAACGCCTTTGTATAATAACACTATGACCTCACTTATTGACAGGCTGCTTGCAGGAGACAAAGAAGCAACTGTTTTGTTTTACAAAAAATATTCAACCAATATTTTTGAATACCTTAAAAAAAAGCTACCAAGGCAAGAAGACGCGCAAGAAGTTATGCACGATGTTTTCTTGGAAGCGCTCGACGCGCTCCCACTGCTTCGCAATAAAGACAGCATTTCCTCCTGGCTTTACACCATTGCCCGAAACGAAGTGGTAGATTTTTACCGAAAAAAGAAAATAAAATCTATTTTGCTCTCCCAAATTCCTTTTTTACAGCTCGTTGCAGACCATATAAACGAACCGGAATTCCAATACGAAAAAGACAAACTGGAAGAACGGATCGAACAAACATTTAAAAATTTGTCTGAGAAGCACCAAAAAATTCTGCGGTTGCACTATGAAAATAATGTTTCGGTAAAAAAACTTGCCCTAGTATTTGACCTTTCATTCAAAGCGACAGAGTCGTTGCTTTTCCGAGCGCGGCAAAATTTCATTAAACAGTATGGACGAACAGCAATTTCTGCTTAAACTTGAAGAGCGCGCAAACGAACAAGAAAAACTTATCTCTAATTTACGAACACCAAAAACCGTGTTTGGGATAAGTATGTGGCTTGGGCGCCACCCCTGGAGGTTTATGATTCCCCTTTCATTTGTTCTGTCTCTTTTTTTTCAATTATTCTTTGGCAATACATATATAGAAAACATTTTGTGGATATTCGGAGGCTTATGAAACGAAGCACACTTGTTATTTTTGCAACCTATATTCTGACAAAAACCCTTTTGGGGTTGGTCATCCATCCGTATAAATCGGTGCGGCAAGTGACCCGACATAAAATACTTGTACCTATCGTATTTTCCCCACTTTATGCCTTGGTTGTACTTTTTATTGTTGGAAGAATCGGCTCGTTTTTGTTTGAAGTCCACGACCCAATAAAACGCATGCTTATTGCTCAAATCCTGGGTAGTGGACTTATTTCCATTCTTCTATGGCAATTTTTATTACTCTATTTGCTAACGAGTTTTCTTCTCGCCTTCCGAAGATCCTAATTTGTCAAGTGGTATGCGGATTGAAAAAACAATGAGTTTTGCATCCTGATAATTTAGTGTTGTATAATACAATTATGAAAAAGAATCTTGTGCCAAAAAGCAAAATACCAATTGCCTATCTTATCGATTACATAAAAGAAGGCTATACTATTTCTGACTTTCTTGCTTCCTATCCATGGTTAAACAAAAAAAGCGTAGAAAAAGCCTTGGAAGAAATTAAGTCGCGAGAATTTACTGCCCAGTATGCCCTCTAAGAAATCTCACCTGCAGCTCTACGCTGATGAGTGCTTTCCTGTTGCCACAGTGACATATCTTAAATCTCTCGGTTATTCTATTGTCCATGCATTTGATAAAAAGATGATCCAGAAAACGGATCACGCGCATCTAAAAATAAGTAAAAAGTTACAAAGAGTTCTCATTACTCTGGATCGAGATTTTTTGTACTACGAACAGATAAATATAAATGAACATCCAGGCGTCATAGTTATTTCTGTAGGATCAGCAACGCCACCAAATATTAACAAAGTGTGCGAAAAATTATTAAAGAATGTAACAAAGGATTCCATGAAAGATGCCCTTATTAAGGTGACTACGAGTAAAATACTAAAACTAAAAGAAGGAAAAATAGTTTTGGAGAAAAAATTGTAGCAAATATATGGCTGGTGTTTAGCTAATTTTTGCTGCTTGTTTGAGGGCTTGGATTTTATCGGTTTTTTCCCAGGGAAATTCAGACCTTCCAAAATGACCATACGCAGCTGTTGCACGGTAAATTGGGCGCCTTAGGTCGAGGGTTTTTATAATACCTGAAGGCGACATATCAAACACTTTACGGATTGCTTTCTCAATTTCCTTATCGCTTATTTTTCCTGTGCCAAACATTGTCGCATGAACAGAGACTGGCTCTGGATACCCTATCGCATAAGCCAGTTGCACTTCAAATTTATCGGCCAAGCCTGCAGCCACCACATTTTTAGCAATATAGCGCGCCATGTAGGCGCCGCTTCTATCCTGTTTATTAGGCACTTTACCAGAAAATGCTCCTCCACCGTGTCTTGCCATACCACCATAGGTATCAACAATTATTTTTCTTCCTGTCACTCCTGTATCCCCCTGTGGCCCGCCGGTAACAAATTTGCCTGTTTCGTTAATATATATTTTCGCATCCCTATTAAGCAATTTACCGCAGATGGGTTTAATAACATGCTTAATAATATCGGAGCGAATTTTTTTGTAGGGAATCCCATCATCGTGCTGGGCTGCAATAACCACAGTTTCAATTCCAACTGGTTTGTCGTTTTCGTAGTTAACGGACACTTGCGTTTTTCCGTCTGGCCGAAGGTAAGGAATTATCTTCTTTTTTCGTACCTCTGCTAGTCTTCTTGCCATTTTATGAGCCAGCATAATGGGAAGCGGCATAAGTTCGGGAGTTTCCCGACAGGCAAATCCCACCATCATGCCCTGGTCTCCTGCACCTTGTGCTTTATGCAGTGCTTTTTGAGGATTTTCTCCCTGCGCTATATCGCTGCTTTGCTCGTGGATGACATTTACCACAGAGCAGCTTTTGTAATCTATGCCATAGTCGGCATTGGTATAGCCAATATCTTTAAGAACATCCCGAACAACTTTTTGCACATCAACATAGGTTTTAGTGGTAATTTCTCCTCCCACCACCACTAGTCCTGTGGTAGTAAACACCTCACAACAGCAAGCGCCATTAGGATCATCTTTTAAGACAGTATCCAAAACCGTATCTGCAATCTGATCGCAAATTTTATCCGGATGACCTTCAGTTACAGATTCTGATGTAAATGTATAATAAATTGTAGGTTACACTACCAACTTTTTTTTGTCAATACAGCACTTTTTCCGCTAGTCTTGCACCTTCGACAGTTGCCTGTAGTTTTTTAAATGCAATTTCCCAGGTCCTAGTACGAAGACCGCAGTCTGGTGTTGGATCGATTAATTCTGGTTTTCCAAGAACCTTTACTGCGTAAAGAATGCGATCCCGAACCAGCTGGGGTGATTCTATAAAATCTGTATGAATATCTGTCACGCCTAAACCAATTCTTGATTTTATTTTATATTTCTTAAACCATTTTAAAATCTCGTACGCCGGTCTATCTTTTTCTTTTATGCCAAGACTTGTAAGATCCCGATTGGCAAATTCTAAAGCATATTGGCTGCAGTTTTTCATCTTTTGGATATGCGGGAAAAGTAATCGATAGTCGGAAAAACAAATATGCACGCTAAACTCGCCTTTGAGACCTTTGACTGATTCGTTAAACGACTCCACAAAAAGTGGCACTTCAGATGGAATAGTTGTTGCCGCGGGCTCGTCGATTTGTATCCATGTCGCGCCCTTTTCCAGAAGCATCTTTATATTTGGCCGAATCAGATTTTTGGCAATATCCAATACAAAGGCCCGACGGGCTTTCTCGCGGCTGCGAAGCGCTGTAACACTACCAAGTTTTGATGCTTTTTTACTATAGTATTCGTCAAAAGACCACGCGGCAATAGTATATGCGCCAGTGATAGGAATTTTTATTCTTTTATCTGTCATTTTTTGCAAATATGCCAATTCTTCAGTATGCCATGGTTTTTTAATTTTTGGCATTCCCACACATGCTGCTTTTTCGTAATACTTGTTATCAAATGACCGAACCAATCCTCGAAACACAAAACCAGAAGACCTATTAACAGCATATTGGTACATTTCGCTCCTCTGCTGCTCACCGTCATATACCACATCTATACCTGCTTTTTCGAGCATCTTTACGGCATATACCGATGCCCAGTGTTTTACCTGATTTCTTTCTTTTGTAGACAACGTTCCTTTTTTAAGTATAGAGGAAAGTTCTCCATGTGGAACGCCTATTTTTTCTCCCCAAATAATAGCGTCGTCAACGTCTGTCTTTTCTATTGGCAACCCTCGTCCTGCTTTTACCCTCCATTCCAGTTTGGCAAGACTTCCTATTTCGTGTGTTATAAAACGTATTGGTTTTTTCATATTTTTTTTGCAATACTACCAAGGAGCGCTAGTTTTTTTGCCGCCACTGTTTCGGGCAATAATTCAAGCGGCGCATTATGGGTAATGTATAACACTTCCGGCTTGTATGTCTTGATAATCTTTCGCACAAAACTAATAATATCTTTTTCTTTCTCAATTAAAGAATTTCTTCCCTCTATAACCCCGGCAATAATTGCATATGGCAAGCGTTTTGGTAATGATGAAAGATTGGTTTTGGCAAAATCAATTCCCACAGCGTCGATGCCGATTTTTGTTTTGCAAAGCACCTTTATTATTGGAGTGGCATCACCAAAATAAAAATGAACGGCAATTGTTGCCTTTTTTTCTTTTGGAATAGTATTTGTTATTGATTTAATAAAAAGAACTTCCTCTTTCTTTGAAAATCCATAATACGGTATTGACGGTTCGGCCAGCTGGATAAACGACACACCTTGTTTTTCCAAATAAGAAATAAGTTGTTTGACAAGCATTGTTGCTTGCACGAGTCTTTCTTCGAAAGAAAAACGATCACTTGCCGAAAGTTTTGCAAAAAGAAATGGCGACGGGATAGTTACTTTCCAATTTTTTTCTTGGGGCGTAAAAAATTTATCAATTATTATCAAACCAGCGTGTAAGTGGCCCAACTATCATTCCATCCGTTGCCTCAACAATTGGCCGGAAAATATCCTGCCACAAAAGCATACCATCTTCTCCATACAAAAAGCCGTGTTTTTTCTGCAGAGCCAAAAGGTGATTGGTGTCTTTTTTTTGTGCAGCAAGAAGTTCTTCTTCTGTTTTTCTTTTTCTGCCCACATCTCGTGTCATCTGTGCCAAACTTTCCGATCGAGGATAAATTCCATGAATAAAACTGATAACTTTAGTCATAATTCCAATGTCATGCTGAACTCGTTTCAGCATCTCGTTTTGACGAATAAGATCCCGAAACAAGTTCGGGATGACATTTAATCGTCATAGTTCTTATATATATCAGATAATCTGTTTAACAGCAAGAAGGATATTTCAAAATTGTGGCGGCTGATATGCTCCACATTAAGCCCGATCGGCACGTCAATACGTTGTTTCTTTACAAACTGCAAAATATCTAAAAGAACTTGCTCGCAAACCGCAACCGACCTAAAACCCATACCAATCCAGCCGGTCATTAACTTTTCTGCTGTTTTTTTTGATACCTCAACACCCAGCCAAACTAATAAGTCTATATCAGATGGCGCAACAACCGGGGCAAAACTTAAAAAAATAGTCTTTGGTTTAACTTTATTTTTTTTGCAAAGTTTTGAGTAGTTAGCCAAAAACTGTTTCGATTTTTCAGCCTCGTACAGCACCTGCGTTGTAAAGTATTCAATACCTGCAAGCGATTTTTTAAGCACCCGGTCTGCTTCGTTTTTTCTTGTCGGAATAGTTATTCCCCCAAGAAAAATGTCGGGAAAATCAGCACGATGTTTTGACAAAATAGTTGCCGCGGTTTCAACAACCGATAGTCCTGGATAAGAAACCTTACTTGATTCACCACCAACAAAAACCATATTACGAATACCATAATCGTGGTATGTTTCCAACATCCACTTTCGCTGTTTTTTCCAATTATGATAGACAACGGGTCGGTTAATCACCACATCACAGTCGTCGTACTTTCTAAAGTATGAAAAGACAACCCTAGGCTCTAGTTTTACCATGCTCGGAGCATTTCTTTTACCACTACGCTCTTCTTCCCACACCTCGGGGATATTAATGGCATCAATTTTATGTTCTCTCACTAAAGCAGAAAAAATCTTTAAAGAACTCGCGAGATCTTTTTCTAACAAATTTTTGGGCGGCGGCAAAAATTCGTACAGCACAGTTTTTTCTCTATTTCGAACTTTCTGTGCAAATGATTTTTTCTTTTGTTTTTTTCTTTCCATAAAAAACCTCTCTAATAAGAGAGGTGTAAGTTTTGCCTCGTCCGCCAACTGGCGAGACGGACCACATATCTCCCTTACGGGTCTGGTGGCACCGTTTCCTTTTGTGTCTAATGCCCTGCGACGCCTGCTGGCGTCCCAGGACGATTCTCGCACTGCTCGAATCGGTTGCCGGGTGAGTCATCGGGCCAGTCCCCTCGTCACCGCTCTTTATGTTTAATTATTTTTTAGTATAAAAATTTTTTTATATCTTGTCAACCCCTAATGTAGATATTTTTTGCACTTCTGTTTCTCCGTTATCTTTATCTATAATCTCGTAGCCCATTTTTTTTATGGTGTTTCGCAGGTGGTCGGCACTGGAAAACCGTTTTGCTTTTCTCATCTGCTGTCTCTCCTGCATCAATTCCATAACCCGAGCAGGAATTTTTTCTACACTCTTTGTAAAACCATTTTCGTAAACAGACCACAACCCTAATCCTAAAACCTCGTCAAACCGCAATAGAGCATCTAATTTTGCATAAGAGGGATAGTCTGATTTTACCAATTCCCACACAATGCCGAGCGCCTGGGATACGTTAAGGTCGTCGTTAATTGCATCCAAAAAACGCTGATTAAATTCGGCACACGAAATTTTTTTCCTAGATACTTCTTCTCTCTTCCATAACACAATGTGCTCCCATAACCGCTCCAGACTCTTCTGTGCTGCAGTTAAGGCATCCCAGGTAAAATTCATTTCCTGCCGGTAGTGAGTCTGTAAATACAAATACCGTAAGCTCAACGGATGATATCCTTTATTTTTGACATCCTGCACAGTAAAAATATTGCCAATACTTTTACTCATTTTGTGTCCTTCTACCATGAGGAATGCGTGATGTACCCAAAAATTAACAAATTTTCGGCCCGATGCTGCCTCGCTTTGGGCAATTTCATTGGTATGATGAATACTAATATGGTCGATACCACCGGTATGGATATCGAAAGTTGGACCTAGATTTTTCATACTCATAGCACTACATTCTATATGCCACCCCGGAAAACCAACGCCCCGCCTCGCCGAAGACTCGGACGAGTCGAGGCGGGCCCAAGGACTTTCCCATTCCATTTCTCTCCTCGCTCCGCTCGGAGTAAACTTCCATAAAGCAAAGTCTGAAATATTTTTCTTACCCTCAACTACCTCTACTCTGGCTCCTGCTTTTAATTCGTCTGGGTTTTGGCAGGACAGCTTAAAATAATCTTTAAATTTTGAAGTATCAAAATACACGCCGTCGGAAATTTTGTAGGTGTATCCTTTTTCTTCCAAGATTTGAATAAGTTCTATTTGATCTTGGATTGCTTCAGTAGCATGAACAATAACATCTGGTCGCTTAATACTCAAAATGTCCATAGAGTCAAAAAACTGCTTTTCAAATTTCTTGGCTATATCCCAAACTGACATACCAAACTTCAAAGCTCCCTTTTCCATCTTATCTTCCCCTGTATCTGCATCCGATGTTAAATGACCAACGTCGGTAATATTCATCACATGTTTTACCTCATATCCATTGAATTTTAGTACTCTAACCAAAATATCGTCGCCAACATAGCGGCGCATGTGACCAATATGCTGAAAATCATAAACCGTCGGACCACAACTGTACATCCCAACCCTGTGGGGCTGAAGTGATTTAAATTCTTCTACTTTCCGAGTTAATGTATTGTAAATCTTTAACATCATCCTGCTCCCATTGGCGCTTCGGTTTTTCGCTCCTGTTGCAAAACCGCAATTGGTTTTTTCTTTTCCTCGTCTTTTTTCTTCTCTTGTAAATCTTCCATTCCTAATCTTTCCATTCGGTCTGCTTCCCGCTCTTGCTTCTCCTGCACTTCTTCTGGCCTGCCTTGAGGAGTAATGAGTTTTTGGTAATACTCACCATGCAGTTGTTGACGAAGTTCTGCAATTTCTTGTGCTTCTTCTGGCGACTTTCCAGGGGGTTTTTGATTTGGCGCTGCCCCGTACAATTCTTTAACAAAATCTGTATTTTCCTTCTTGGATTTTTCTGCCATTTCTTGCGGTGGTTTCTGTTGCCTTTCTTTTACCTCGATCCCAATTTGCGATGCAACAGTTTTGACTGCAGCTTTTGGAGCACTTGCAATAGTTTGTCCAAGTTGTTTTCCTAAATTTCCAAATTGTTGTTTTATATCACCAAAAACTCCGCTCATAAATTACCGTATAATTCCTAATTGTTCTTTTGTTTCGTCACTCATTTTGTCCGGATTCCATGCCGGCTCCCAAACCAAATTAATCCTTACGTCTTTAACACCTTCAATTTTTTTAACTGCCTCCGGCACCCATTCTTCAAAAACAATTGACAACGGACAACCAGGAGAAGTCAACGTCATTACAACTTCCACGCTTCCCTTTTTCTCGTCAATAATTGTATCGTATATAAGCCCCAAATCAACAATGTTAATGTTAAGTTCGGGATCAATAACCTCTTTAAGATATTCTAAGACAATTTCCTTCGTAATCATAATTCTTATCGTTTATCTAGAATAGCTAAAGTAGCTTCGACAGAAGGGTTATCAATGTTATGTAGTACTACTTTTTCTTTAAACCTCTCACGCAGAGGAGTCAAAAATTCATCTGTCCACGAGGGAGTTAATACTACAACACCATCAAAATCAACAATTACTTCTTCATTTGGCGAGATTCCATTTAATACCGGCTGGAATGCTAACCAAGCTTCTTTTCCTGCAGGTCGTGATACCAATGTTGTGCCAAATTTTTTTAATTCTATAATCATATTACTTCCTCAAAACTTATTGTAGCAAAACAACCGTTTATAGGAACTTTCGCTTGCTGTATTACTAAATCGTTATCGCCTTGTTTTAAGTATAGCTCTGCATCACCAGTTTGGAAATAGAGCGAAAATGGATGCTTAACAATAATCGATCTAACAAATTTCAAACCATTACCTCTTGTTTCTGGATATCGACCAGAAATAGTTTCAGTAAAGGCAACTTTTATAGCTTCACTTGAGCTAGCGAGTTTCGGTCGTACCCTTTTTAACGTCGTTAGAATACCTTGCCCACGATCTGCCAGTACTACTTTTCTATCCCTAAGGGAGTATGAAAAGAAAACGCCTGGAATATCCGGCCAATTTCCTAAATTGTGGTCAAAAGAATTATTCCCAATTTCTCCGGCCACTGCGGTAATAAGCGAAACAACTTCAATCTGTGCAAGACGCGAAAGCTCTGACTGGAGTTTCTCAAGCCTGGCTTGAAATACATCGCGAGTTTGACAGTACATAGCTGGACTGGGTACATCTGGATGCGTTGCCTCTATCCAATTGCGAGCGATAGCGTCAACCTTTTGTAAAAATTGGTCTATATCTGATTGATGATAGAATCTATGACCCAAAGGACCACTACGAACCGATGGTAAACGACCCGCAGTATCCCATCTCCTAAGAGTATCGATAGAAACATTCAGTAATTTCGCTACTTGCCCAATAGATAAAAGATTATCTTGCATAGCTATATAAGTAAACCTATGCATATTATAGCAAATCTATGTAAACCTATGCAAGTCCTGCCTTTGCACTGTGGCTAGTACTCGTTTCGGCCTTCCATTGCCCGCTGGAGGGTGACATCGTCGGCGTATTCGATATCTGCCCCAACCGGTAGTCCCCGCCCGATTCTCGTAACTTTGAACTTTGAACTTTGAACTTTGAACTGTTTGGCCAGATACATTGCCGTTGCCTCGCCTTCCATAGTGGGATTCGTCGCTAAAATTATTTCCTTCACCCTTTCCCCTTCACCCTTTACCCTATCAAGCAATTGTTTGATATAAATTTCCTCTGGGCCGATATTGTTAAGAGGGTCAATTTTCCCATGCAGCACATGGTAAACACCGCGATATTTTCCATTTTTCTCCAGGGCAAAAATATCTAGCGGCTGTTCAACAACACAAATTGTCGCTTTATCTCTTTGCGGATCACCACAAATACTACATGGATCTGTCTCGTCTACTACAAAACATACTGAACATATAACTGTTCCTTTCTTAAGGTTTTGTACCGACACAGAAAAACGATCAAGTTCACCTTGAGGAACATGTAAAAGGTAAAATGTTAGCCGCTGGGCAGTTTTGGGACCGATGCCCGGCAAACGTTCGAAGGACTCCATAAGATTTTGGATGGCTTTAGGAATTTTCATTTTTGTATGGCACGGGCAATCATTGGGGCAACTGATAGTACCTCGAGTTTTACAAATTTCTTCTTTTCCGGAATGGCAATAGTGTCTGTGACATATACTTTTGAAACAATAGACTTCTGCAAAACCGCAGGGGCTTTTTCCGAAAATACCGCGTGCGTTGCAAAAACAACAATATCGGAAATGTCGTTTTTTTGCAAAAGATCTGCCGCCTGCACAATTGTTTTGCCACTCGATATCATATCGTCAATAATAATCGCCCGCTTCTTGCCCTGCAACTGCCCCTGGATACCCAACGCCGTAATACTACCTGTTGTAACATCTCGGTTTTTTTCTATGGCAACCCACGGCATACCACCAAGAAGTTGAGAAAGTATCTTTATGCGTCGTATTCCGACTGGTATACTGAGTTTTCCGAGTTTTCCGAGTTTTCCGAGTTTTCTGATCCTTTCTGCAAAAAGAGGTAAAGCAGACAAATGCAAAACAGGAATAGTAAATAGTTGCTCTATTCGGGACGAATGACCGTCGATAATGAGTACACGGCTAGCTCCAACCGATTCAATAATCTTTCTAACAACATCCAAAGAAACTGCTTCGCCATCGCGAAAGATATGATCCTGTCTCTGATATCCAAGGTATGGCACAACAACAGTTACCAACGAAGCCCCGCTGCGCTTGGCTGCATCGATAAGCAATAATAATTCTACAAAATGTGTATCTACCGGAGGAGAGGTTGGCTCAACAATAATAACGTCCTCATCAACCACAGATTCTCGAAGCTGAATACGACGCTCTCCATCGGGAAACATATGTGTTTCCAAAGTAGACAAAGAAATCGACAAAGAAGAGGCTATTTCTGTCGCTAATTTCTTGTTGGCGTTACCGCTAAAAATCTTCATCTTGGATTTATAAAATGAGGTCGCGGCTAATAGATTCTCCGCTTTCTATTCTTTTGATCGCCTCTGCCAGTAACGGAGCAATTGGAACAATTGTTATTTTTGGATTCTGTAATACATCTTCTTTTTGAGCAATTGTATCGGTAATAATTACTTCTTCGATTGCCGATTCATCGATGCGAGACAACGCTTCCTTTGAAAAAACGCCGTGAGTTGCAACTGCCCGAATACTTTTTGCCCCTCTGTCTTTCATAAAGTTTGCTGCATTAACAATAGTACCAGCAGTATCAATCATATCATCAACAATAATCACATTTTTATCCTTAACATCCCCTATCATTCCTAATACATCAGATTTGTTATTTACTGCAATATCCCGCTGCTTATACACAAGCGCAAGGCCTTCGGCACCAAGTAATTTTGCATATCCTGTTGCCCGCGTCATTCCACCCTTATCTGGTGATGCAAGTACAAGATTACCCAGGTTTCTCTCTTTAATTACCGGAATTATTGAATAACTACCATACAAATTATCCCACGAGACATGCACAAATCCTTGTTGTTGTTCGGAGTGAATATCGACAGTTGCAATACGATCTGCACCTGCATTAACCAACATATTTGCCACCACCGACGCACTAATTGGCACATGGGGCATTTCTTTTCTGTCCTGCCTGGCATAACCAAAGTATGGAGCAACTATAATAATCTCACTAGCCGATGCTCGCCTAGCAGCATCGATCATAAATAAAAGCTCCATGATGTGGTCGTTAACTGGAGCAGAGGTTGACTGAATAATAAAGACGTGACGGCGCCTTAAATTTGGAGCAATCCTAACCCTAATTTCGGTGTCAGCAAAAGTGCTGATTGATTCATGTACCGAAACGCCAAGCAAACTGCCTATTTCTTTTGCCAAATTTGGATTTGACCTGCCTGTTAGTAAAACAAAACGATCACTACCATTCATACTATTATTTTCCGCCGCCTAGTAGTCCGCTTAAGCCACCCCCCATTTGAGAAAGCTTTTTAGCTGCTACTTCTTGGGATTTTTTAACTGCTTCATTTACTGCTTCTAAAATGTCTTCATCTGAACGGCCGTTGGATTCGAGTTCTCGCATTTTTTGATCGCCGGTAATAACAATGCGAACACCGTTTTTTTCGACTTCCAACACTTCTTGAGATAGGACTTTTTGAATTTCCATTGCCTGATCCCGCATTTTTTTAAGTTCTGCTATTTGTCCAAAAGGATTAAACATAAAAAATCACCTCCCTCGCAACACCACTAACACTTTAATACTATTCCCTGTTACTTCTTTACCCGCTTTTTCTAAAATCTTTATTGCTTTTTCTTCTTCCAACTTTTCTTTGTGAAACTTATATTTCGTTTCAATAACTGCTTCCTTTTCATCATATCGCACCATGTGGCATCCGCGCAAGACCCCGGCAATAGTATGGTTTTCTTTTTTCACCGCATCTAAAAAGGCAAACCAAAAATTCCGATCTTCCAATTTTTCTTCTTTCACTTCCGTACTAACGCTTGGCACTGATTGGGACAGTGTATATTCTACAATTACCAACTCCAATGGTAATTGTGGCAATACCGCGTATTTTATTTCTCCATGAGCCTTAGACAATAATTCAACAAGTTTTTTAATCTCTTCGATATTTAAATCACCCTGTAATTTAGAATTCTTTACCCCTACCCGAACGAGCAATTGTAAATGTAACTCATCAATACATTGTTCGATAAAGTATTTTATATCTATTCCACTTTCAACTAATGCTTCAACTACCTGTAATCCTGCTTTTGTATCTTTCTGACTCAAAACCTTCAGTAAACCATCTACTTGATACTTGATACTAGATACTAGATACTTTTTCTCTACCATCTCTCTTGTAATCTTCTTCCCTTTTGCTAACCCAACTACTTCTTCAAGCGCCTTTGCGCCATCCCGAAAGCTACCATCTGAAAACTTGGCAATTACTTCTAGTGATTCATCATCAGCTTCCAAGGTCTCACCTTGGAGCACGCGCTTAAACGAGCGAACCAGCTCTTCTACTGTTGCGCGGGAGAAGGCAATTTGGAAACAGCGCGAACCAATTGTTGCCGGCACTTTATGTGATTCGGTAGTGCATAAAATAAATAAGGCATGACTTGGGGGCTCTTCGAGGGTTTTTAACAGAGCGTTAAATGCCTCGGTTGTGAGCATGTGGACTTCATCGATAATATAAACTTTTTTCTTTGCTCCAAATGGCGCAAGGCCAATTTTTTCTTGTAAAGAGCGAATTTCATCAATCCCCCGATTGGATGCACCATCGATTTCCAAAACATCAAGATTTGTACCGTTGGTAATAGAAATACACTGATTACATTTGTTACAGGGTTCTATATTTTCAAAGTTTTGAGCTTTGAGCTGTAGTTTTGAGTTTTGAGTTTTGAGTTTTGAGTTATTCTCGCAGTTGACCACCTTAGCTACAATCCGTGCGGTTGAGGTTTTACCCAAACCCTTTGGCCCGGTAAATAGAAAAGCATGGGGAACGTTTGCTCCGGACAATGCAGCAGTAAGTCTCTCCCTAACTAACGCATTATCTAAATCGGCAATATTCTGGGGACGATATTTACGGTAAAAAACCATAGTAAAAAACTCAAAGCGCAAAACGCAAAGCTCAAATCTACAACGTAAAGCTTAAAACTTTTTAGTTCTGAACTGTAGTTTTGACTTTTGACATTTGAGTTTTGAGCTATTCATCGTGGTGTATTCCAAGTAAGTGCAACACCCCGTGCGTCACTAACTCATCAATCTTGTCATCAACAAGCATATCCTCTTCTGCTGCCTCACGGATTACCTGCGGATAGGACACAATAACATCTCCCAGTCGAAGAACATCTGCTCTCTCTGATGGAGGCAGCACAATTGATTCTCCGTCTGATAAAGAAAACGATAATACGTTTGTCGTCTTATCAAAATTACGGTATTGCTTGTTGAGAGCATGCATTTTTCTATCTCCTACAACAGCAACTGATATTTCTGTATCTCGGGCAATCTCTTGTTGCTGCAAAAGATTATTAATTGCAGATGCTATACGTTTGCGGTTTACCTTATATCTGCTCTCGACGTATATCGAAACATTACTATTGGCCATAGCCCATTTTCTTGGCGCGGCGCGCCTCTTCTTTTTTCATTTTTCGAGCCTGTGAAGGCTTTAGGTAAAATTCCCGTCTTTTTGCTTCCTGCAAAATTCCCTCATTTAGTACTTTACGGGAAAACTTACGAATTAACGCTTCGTCAGAATCCCCTGGCATTTTTTTAACAGTAACCATAATATATGCACACCTCCTCATTTTGATAATAGATATTAGAAACTAGAAGCTGGAATTTGAAGTTTGAAAATAGAAGATAGAAACTCTAGCGTCAATCTTCTAGATTCAAGATCTAATTTCTAGCCTCTAACATCTACTATCAAATACATGATATCACATTTTTACCGGTTTTCCTACAGGAGCCATGAGATGAAGGTGAAGATGATCGATAAGTTGTGCCCCACCGCCGTTAATTTCTATTTTATAGCCTTTCCCATTAAGTTTCTCTTCCTTAATAACCTTTTGAGCAACAGCAAATAGTTTAGCAAAAAGTGCTACTTCTTCAACAGCCCCTGTATCTTCAACATGCATTTTTGGCACAATTAACACATGAAATGGCTTTACAGGATAAATGTCTTTAAAAACCATCACTTCATCATCCTGATATAAAAATGTGGCTGGAATTTCCTGCTTTACTATTTTACAAAAAATACATTCTGTCATACAGTCTTTAGCACATTAATTATCTCTTCAAGAGACAGTGTGGTTGGTTTCATTGTCGGATTTTTGACAGTTCCATTCAAGAGCATTTTTTTGGATATGTGTAAAAACCACGTTGCGCCCGGATCCATTTTCTTCAGTTTCTCATAGGCAAGCGTAAGATCTATATCGTTTTGAGTTTGTGAAGGCCTGGCTTTTATCCTTATATAACCTTTGCGAGAATCTTTACGTACCACCAAAACATACCCCATTTTTTGCGCAATCGGCAATACTGTATCGTTAATTGTCTCAAATCCAATTCCTTTACCCCATTTTGTTTTAAATTTTATCCCATGCTCTGCAATTTCTTTTTCTGCCCAAATCCTATTTTCAAACGCATGTAAAAGGGCATCCAACAATGTCATCCCCAACTCCACAGCGTAATCGTCTTCGTTGGGTTTGAGAAACTTTAATCCGTCCAAAACACCAAGCAGTGAAAACTCTTGGTAATCGGCCATGGGGTCTGCCCAAAATACCTCGCCAAAGTGGTCTATATCCACAACAATCCTGACAATTCTATTTAGTGCTTCTTCTTTATACTTCCAATGCTCGTCATTTTCGTGCAGTTTTTTAAGCATTAACTCCTGTTGATTTCTAACATAATCAAAAGTAAGACTTGCACCACAGACATTTTTATCTTGTGTTTGGTGGTGGTCAAGTGGTCCCAGGCCGGTATCGACATGAATAACCTCGTTATCTCCCATTTTTTCGATAGGATCAAGCGTTAAAGGTAAAGGGCAAAGTCGGCTTCCGGCGGGTACAAATTTTACCTCTGCACCCTCCCACCCTGGTAAAAAACGTTTAATAAGCCACACCGACGTTATCGCATCCCAATCAGGCGAACAATGCGCCACCACAATTTTCATAGAAATCTAGTATAACATATTTGCTCTTTCCCCTTGACAAAAAAGCATGAACTTACGTACTATTAATGTAGATATGGATCCGAAAACAACTTCTAATCTTGATCCAAAACTGAAAGACATGTACAACCGTGTTATGAGTACTCCTGTACCTCCACCTGCGGCGCCTACTACACCACCACAACCAGAAATGCCAGCACTAGCAGCACCCGAACCCCAAACACCCCAACCTTCTCCCACAACCGAGATACATGCTGCAATGCCTCTACCGGCGGCGCCAAAACCAGTCTCGGCAGCAATTATTGGAGGAGGCACAAAAAGTAAAAATACAAAACTTCTTCCAGTTCTATTAGCAATAGTCGGCATTATTTTTCTGGGAGTCTATACGGTTTTTTGGGTAAAGTTTTTTAACCTCTCCGTGCCCTTTTTACCTTTTTAACCTTTATTTGTCATTCTGAATACCCTTTCGGGCATCTTCGACTCTTTTCAGGATCTCTTCAATTGTCAATAGTTCGGATGTGTCTTTTCTTCTTTCTTTCCATTCAATTTTATCTCCTGTCTTTTCACTCACCACTAACCGAACAGGAATACCAATTAAATCGCAATCCGCAAACTTTGCTCCAGCCGAAATATCTTCCCGATCATCATATAAAACTTCAACTCCCAAATCTTGTAATTTTTTATAAACATCTTCTGCCGACTTTCTAATATTTATCAAGTGAACCTGGTATGGCGCTACCATTTCTGGCCACTTAATTCCTTTTGCATCAGAATGCACCTCCACAACCGTTGACATGGTTCTGGCCAACCCAATGCCATAACACCCCATGTAATACGGCCGCTTTCGCCCTGTTTCGTCGGTAAAACTGGCGTCCCGCATTTTGGATGAATAGTGAAAGCCCAGCTGAAAAATATTACCAACCTCAATGCCCTTTTTGGCAACAAGACTCTTTCCATCTGCTGTTTTGCACCCTTCTTTTGCCAAAGCAATATCACCTTCGATATCTGGTTTGTAATCGCGGTCGATATTAACGTTAAGTAAATCCTTGTGTTTTTTGTTTGCTCCGGTATAGGCATTTTTTATTGTCCTCAAGGACAAATCACCCACAATTTTTACCTTTTTATCAAGTCCTATTGGGGAAATAAAGCCAGGTTCTGACCCAACACTTCGAATTTCTTCAACCGTAGCATGGCGTAATTGATATGCCTGAACTAAATGTGCAAGCTTTACCTCATTTACTTCCAAATCCCCTCTAATCACGGCTAAAATCATATTCCCTTTTTCGTCAACCATCATTAAATCCTTCATCTGCTGCCACATGGGCAAATTATGCAATTTTACCCCATCTTCCATGGTGTTGCCACGGACTGCCTCAATTTCTTCCATTGGTAAGGCTTTATCGGAAAGATTTTTCTCGTCCCTTTGAAACACCGCCACATCTTCGTGGGCCGCGTAACTGCCATCAACTGTGGTTAAAAACTTACTCTCGCCTGCCTCTGATTCGACAATAAACTCATGACAGTATTCCCCACCTATATACCCATTGTCTGACTCGACAATAATACTTTTGAGCCCTAACCGCTCAAAAATTCTTGAGTATGTCTGCTTCATCTTCTCGTACTCTGCCTTAAAATCTTCCTCTGTCGCATGGAATGAATACCCGTCTTTCATAACAAATTCCCGCAAGCGCAGCAAGCCTCCCCGGGCGCGGAGTTCGTCCCGGAATTTGGTGGAGAATTGATACACATGAAAAGGCAAATCTTTATAGGAAACTTGGAATTTTCGTACCACATCAACCAGCATTTCCTCGGCAGTTCCCCCCAAAACAAATTCGGTTTCGCTTCGGTCTAGAATTGTCATCAATTCAAACCCTACAGAACTTGTCCTATTTGTTTCCCTCCACAACTCAATTGGATGCAACACTGGAGTTACCATTTCTTGCGCTCCTGCTTTATCCATTTCGTCTTTGATGATCTGCTTGATATGCTCGTGAACTTTTAACCCAAGAGGCAACAAATAGTACCGACCGGCAGTACTCTCGCGAATAAACCCAGCCTGATATAACAATTTATGAGATGCTAATGTTGCATCCTTAGGCGCCTCTTTTATAGTTTTACCAAATAATTTCGAATATTTCATATTATTAGTATAACATTTAACGAAGATATTTTCTTAACTCTTCATATTCCATCGCTGCCTGTTTTAAGATACTCTGAAATGTTCCATATGCTACTTCTTTATGTTTTGGGACGATCACCGTTTGTAGTTTTCCAAAACGAATACCTCGTAATTTTACGTGGCTACCCTTTGTAGAGACAATATAAAATTCTGCTCTAAGGAGAGCTTTGATAATCTTTTGTCCGGAATAGGTTTTTGGCATTACTGAACAGTTACTGTTTGGGTAGTAACCTCGTGTATAGAAGGAAAAGGTAAACTACTAACATTCTCGTCTTCCAAATAAAGATCGAGCGCTTCCTTCAAGTTTTTAACTGCTTCTTCTTTTGTTTTGCCTTGACTTGCTAACTCAAGTTCCAAAAACTTCGCGACAAAAAGTTTTTCTTCTTTCCAAACAATAGTATGTAACATTTTTGTTTTCATATTTTTATTATACCATACTCTATTTCTTCTTTACCTCGTGGCCGCCGAAGGCTTGGCGTAAGGCAGCCACCATTCTTGCTGTGAATGATTGTTGAACTTTTGGATCTGTCTGCGAACGCCGACGAAATTCCAAAGAGCGCTCGATAATTTCAACATCAACCCCTTCTTCCTTTGCCTGCTCTATTGTCCACTGTGCCTCCCCCGACTCGGCGATAACTCCAACAATATTATCGAGTTTTGGATCTTTTTGTAATGCCTCAACAACGCGATCTAGCATAAATCCAGAAACAAGAGTTCCCCTTTGCCACAACTTTGCCACCTTAAGAAGATCAAGTTTATAAGGCGATTTATCTAAAACTCCAAACCCCTCACCAAGACTCTGCATAATGCCATACTCAATCCCATTATGGATCATTTTGACAAAGTGTCCTGCTCCACCTGTCCCAAAATACTCATGTCCGCCGTTTGGCTTAGCAAGTGAATCTAAAATCGATCCCACATACTCGTACGCTTCTTTATCTCCACCAACCATTAATGGATAACCATCTTCTGCAGCAATGAGCCCTCCAGATACCCCAATTCCTAAAAATTTAATGTTCTTAGTTTTAAGTTTTTCGTATCTCCTTTCTGTATCTTTATAAAACGCATTTCCGCCGTCGATAATAATATCTCCTGGCTCAACATGTTTATTAACTTCTGATAATACTTCTTCCGTCGCCTCCCCAGCCGGAACCATAGACCAAATGACCCTGGGTTTTTCTAAACTCTGAACTAATTCTTCAATCGTTATTGTGGACTCCGAACGAGTCCACGCTACTACCTCATGCCCTTCTTGCAAAAGCTTCTTAACCATTCTCGACCCCATCTTACCTAACCCAATAAAACCAAGTTTCATATCCACTCTCTCCCATCTTTTTTAATTAGCTTGTCTGCTTCTTCTGGTCCCCAAGTATTTTCATTATACCGTATAATCTTCCCATCTTGCCTCTTCCAACCTGTCAGAATCTTCGTTATAAGCTCCCAAGAACTATCAAGTTCATCAGAACGATTAAATAACATCTGATCTCCTGCCAATATATCCAAAAGGATCTTTTCATAGGCCTCTACTCCCAATCTTCCAAACGCTTCCCGATACCATAAATGCATAGAAACCGGCTGTAAGGCAAGTTTTGGCGTCGGGCGTTTTGCTATAACACGCATAGTTATACCTTCGTCTGGCTGGATATGAAACGTGAGAACATTCCCAACCTCCGGACACCCGTATTCTTTGAAAAGAATGTGGCACGTCTGTTTAAATACAACCGAAATAGATACATGGTTTTTGGGCATTTTTTTGCCTGAACGAAGGTAAAACGGTACGCCAAGAAAACGAGGAGTATTAACAAAAAGCTTCATTGCCACAAATGTCTCGGTTTGTGAACCTTTTGCAACACCTTTTTCTTCGTGGTATCCTGCATATTGCCCCCTTACAACAAAACGCGCGACATTATTCGGCTCGATACATGCAATCGATTGAATGGCTGCTACCCTAACATCACGCACTCCCTCTTTGGAAAAGCTTTTTGGCTGTTCCATAACAACGCTGGCCATAAGCTGCATTAAATGATTTTGCCCAACATCGCGCAAAATACCAACCCCATCAAAAAATTTCCCCCTCCCCGCTATCCCTTTTTTTTCTGCCCAGGTTATTTGCACATGATCAATATATTCCTTGTTCCATACCGGCTCAAAAATGTTGTTGGCAAACCGAAATGCCAAAATATTCTGCACGGTTTCTTTTCCTAAGTAATGGTCAACACGAAAAATCTCTTCCTCGTCAAATATATGTGCCAGTTTTCGGTCGAGCATTTTTGCCGTCTCCAAATTTTTTCCAAAAGGTTTTTCAACAACAACCCGTGGCCTATTTTCCTCATCATGCCCTTTAGAAAGTTTTGTTTTTTCCAAAAAATCCAAAATTGTATTATACCTGTCCGGTGCTGTGGCCAAGTAAAAAATACGCTTCAACCGCTCACCGGCAATGGCATCAAATTCATGGATAAGTTTAATAAGTTGATTATACCCAAACGCGTCTTCAAACAATCCCTGCTGGTAGTGGAGACGAGACAAAAACCTTTCCAAATCTTTCTTCTTTTCTTTTTTAAGAAGAAGCATGCTGCTTACTTCTTCTCGAAACTCGATATTTGTTAATGGTCTTCTAGCAAAACCAATGATGTAAAATTTAGGACCTAGTTGTCTATGCTGGCACAGACGAAATAATGACGGAACCAATTTGTTTCGTGCCAAATCACCAGTCGTGCCAAAAATAACCATTACAATAGGAGTTTTATTCATAAAGTACCACCCTTGCCGGCGAACCATCTACCCCAACAACATTAAGAGGCAGACATATCATATTGTATTCTCCTTCCGGCACATCGGCAAGATTTAATCCCTCGACAATAACAATATTATGAGAAAGTAATGCTTTGTGGACTGGATGTCCGGGGCTTGCCTTTTTTTCGATACCCAAAAAATCTGTTCCGACAAGATAAACTCCCTTTTTTACTAAATATTCGGCTGCTCCTATGGACAAAGAAACATAGTTTTTTGGAAAGACTGGATTTTTTAGCAATCTGAAATTCCCTGTTTTAAATAGAATCCTATCCCCTTTTTGTATATTGTACGCCGTTAGGTTGGAAACCAAAATTTCCTGGTGATTAATATCTGTTAAATCCAAAACTCGACACCTTCCCATGAATTTTTCAAGTGGAATCTGATCCAGTGTTTTGCCGTTTTCAAGAAAATGAGCAGGCGCATCTATATGTGTTCCTGTATGGCTACCAAAAGAAAAGTGAGAAAGCATAACCCCATCTTTTTTAAGCGTTGCGACTTTCTCTATGGAAACTTTTGGATCACCAATCCACACAAGCATATCCTCATGTATGGGCATACTAACATCGTATAATTCCACCGCAACAATTATTACTGAAAGTTTCTTTTGGGTCAAGGAGAAGTTTAGACACTTATCCCTTAACAACAAGTAAAAAATTACAAAGAGAATTAGGAGTAACATATAAAACTGCCTGGAGAATGTTTAAACAAATAAGAATATTGATGGCTGATAACTCAACAAATATAGAAAGTTAGGTGAAGGAATGTTCGATGTATTGTTAAAACAAATAGCCGAAGTGAAAGTTATTTCTCCAGTAAAAGTTAGTGAAGATTAGAGTCTATTTAGATAAGGAGTAGATTGGAGATATTATCGAGTTTATAATAACACCCTGAAAGATGCCGACCAAAACTAGACTTACTGCAATTAAGGTAATTCCTAATTTAAAGTATTTCTCTTGAGTAGCTGTAGGTTTAGATATAAGCACAAAGCCAAAGAAGGCGTTTAGAATAGCAAGTGCTACTATCATAGCTGTAGCAAAATAAGCAGTATTCATATTTACTGCAGTGTTTGTTTCCTGATAGAAAGATTGTAGACGAGGATAAACTGCAAGAGCTTGTATAGTAACTAAAGCTATATATCCTATTGCAAAGCAGAAGTTAAGAGCAGCTACAAATTTATACTTATCAGATGATTTCACTTATTAAAGTGTTTCATAAACCTATATCGGTGTCAAGTAGAACAAGCTGAATTTATACTTAATACCGAAAGATTATTTCTTCTTATCAAATGGTTTTTGTTTTGTACTTTTCTGAACTAGTTCATTGAATTCTTCTTGTAGAATACTGTTTCCTTCGCTTTCTATTATTTTGTGTAGTTCTTTATCTTGGGGGTTTATTTTATGTCTTCTGAGTATTTCTTTTAATGTTAGTTTTTTATGAATTGTTGGTTTTTTCATTTTAAAAGTCCTAACCCTTTGGCGTTTAATTTTGTTACCACTTTCTTGCCAGTTCTTCTTTCTAATCTTTTCCTTGCCAAGCCTGCAACTTGACCACCCTCTTTGGCTACTTTTCTATTCTCTTCAAAGTTCTTAGGCTCTACTTTTTTAGAAATTTCTGTGGTGGAGGCTTCTGCAAGCATATTAAGTACCAGTTCGAGATTTGTCATGTTATCCCGTAGGTTTTCTTTTTTGAGATCTTTGTACTTTTTGTAATCCTTGGTTTTCATTCCTGCCCAAGCAAAAGTAATTTCATCAGTAAGGGTGGCAAATTCACTATTTATTTTTACTCCTCGGTTTTCCCATTCATCAGTTAACTCTTTTCTAATCTCAATACTTTTTAACCTTTGGTTCACCCAGTTTTGAGAATATCCTCGTTTTAGGTAAAAACGCATTGCTCTTTGAATGGCAATTTCAGGATCTTCTGATTCTTCAACTCTTTCATAACCCACACGGGCTAGCCATAGTTTAAATGGTTCAGCATTAGGAGAGGGTATTGATTGGATTATTCTAAACATAGTTTCTGTATCTGCAACATCAGTCAGTCTCATCTTTCCATCTGCTGCTAACATTTTCAAACCGTTACATTTTGTAACGGTTTCACTTGAACCTTCCTCTACCAACCTTTTTTTCATTACCCGCCAGTAAACTTGCGGGTTTTCACTTTCAGAGAGAACAGCTATTACATCAACGACAGAGAAATACCATTTTTCCTTTTTTCATCGAAGTGACGGCGGATCTTTTTACCTTCAAAGA
>CAZIZQ010000003.1:0-24723 GCA_964544105.1 uncultured Gammaproteobacteria bacterium
ACTGATGTTAAAAGAAGAGATTTTTTTAGATCAGCCATAAAATATACTGATTGATCGGATCGAATGGTAAGCAATGGAGTTATGGATGTAGGCATATGTTCTACAGGTAATTGTTTGTGTAGTTTTCGATGGAGAGATGCAATTATCTTCTCTTTGCGGGTACGTCTTTTACGCATAGAATACGCAAAGATTACACTATTGACATTTGCTTTGTCAAGAGGCTAAGATGAGAAGCATTATGGCATTTACTGTAGTAATTTTGGTGGTTGCAGGTTGTGTTGTTTGGCTTGGAGTTCTCACAGCATTTTTTTGGCAAATATCTTCGCATTATAATAATTTAACAAAGGGAATAAGTCCAAAAACCCTCAAATCAATCCTTGAGCATTTACTTTCCAGAATTGACACAGCAGAAAAAAAACTTGTGTTTTTGCAGGGAAAATGTGATAGATTAGAAAAAGATGGCTTGTTGCACATTCAGAAGATTGGACTTTTACGATTTAACCCGTTTAAAGATACTGGTGGAGATCAAAGTTTTATCCTGGCTCTTATTGATGCACATGAAACAGGTGTTGTAATTTCGGGTTTGTATTCACGAACAGGAACACGTTGGTATGCCAAAAAAGTAGAAAAAGGAAAAGGAATTGATCATGCCCTTTCAGATGAAGAAAAGAAAGCGATTCTAGAAGCAAAGAAAAATAATGGATAAAAAAACAAATAAAATCATTTTTATTCTTGGGATATTTTTTGTAACAGTCGGTTTGTCTTATGCGGTTTTTTCAAAAACAGCATCGTTTAAAAAATCTACAGTTGTTCTGGCTCCAACCGTTAAGCCAAATGGGACAGCTATGTTTGACGATTCTCTTCCAAAAACAGAAGAATGTCCGTTGAATGGGCAGATGTATTCAAAAAAGCAAAGAGACTGGTGGGAAAAGCACAGGCCTTTGGGCGTAATGATAGAAAACCATGAAGATTCTCATCCGCAGTCTGGGCTTTCGTTTGCAGATGTTATTTATGAAGCAGTGGCCGAGGGTGGCATTACTCGTTTTTTAGCTGTATATTATTGTCAGGATGCAAATCCGATTGGCCCTGTTAGGTCGGCCAGGACATATTATATAGATTTTCTTTCAGAGTATGGCGATGCACCTTTGTATGCACATGTTGGTGGTGCTAATGCCCCTGGTCCTGCAGATGCATTGTCTCAACTCGAACAATATGGTTGGGCAGGGAATAACGATTTAAACCAGTTTTCGATTGGCTTCCCAACATTTTGGCGAGATTATGATCGTCTTGGTTACACAACAGCAACAGAACATACCATGTATTCTACAACCACAAAATTGTGGGATTTTGCAAAGAAAGACCGAAAGTTAACAAATGTTGATGAGGAGGGCACGGCATGGAATAAAAAGTTTGTGACGTATTCTTTCGAGGATGAAAAAAAGATGGCTTCTCCAGCTGCTCAATCAATTCGTCTTGAGTTTTGGGAGGGATACAAGGATTACTTTGTTGACTGGTCGTACGATAAAGCAACGAATAGTTATTCTCGAAACAATGGCGGAAAACCCCATATAGATTTAAACACCAAAAAACAGTTGACAGCTAAAAATATTGTTGTATTATTCATGTCTGAGAGTAATGCTTTTGACGGATACGAAAATAATATCCATCTTTTGTATAAAAATAAAGGTACTGGCAAGGCAAGGGTATTTATGAATGGAAATGATATCCAAGCTACATGGCGCAAGGATAGCAGGACTGCTCGGTTATTATTGTTTGATAAGAGCGGCAAGCCAATTGCATTTACACGAGGAAAAATTTGGTTTTCTATCCTGCCCACAACTGGAGTGTTAATGGTAAAGTGACATTAAGGATGGTGGGCCTATGTTTGCAGATTTAATAACATCAAAATCACGAGTAATACTATTGAACGTCTTCCTTTTGTCTCCGTTTGAGATGTTTCATGTTCGTGAGCTTGTAAGGCGGACAACAGACGAAATTAATGCTGTTAGGAGAGAACTTCTGTTTCTTGAAAAGCATTGTATTTTAGTGCGAGAGCCGCGGGCAAACAGGGTTTATTATTCCCTTAATAAGCAGTATCCTTTTTATTTTGATCTTCTAACAATTGGAGCAAAAGCAATAGGACTTGGGGCAGAAATTCTCAAAAATAGGGTAAAGCTTGGTAAAATAAAATATGCCATGTTTTCGGGAAAATTTGTTAGGAGAATTAAGAAAAACGCAGAAAGCGTAGATTTGTTGTTAGTCGGCACTGTTGTATTGCCAGAGCTGGCCATACTTGTTAAGGAAGAAGAGAAGCGATTGAGTACAGAAATTAACTATACAGTTATGTCCGAGGATGAACTACTTTTTAGAAAAAAAAGGACAGACCCATTTATTCTTTCGATCTTGTATGGATCTAGGTGTATGCTGATTGGAGATGAGGAGGCATTGCTTGGGTGAGACATACAAGATTCTTATTTTGGTTTATTGTTGTATTAACTATTGTTGCTATTTTTATTGATTTACCACAACAATTTACTCTTTTTGGAAAACATTTTTCTGCCCTTTCGCCTAATTTTTTTCTTGGGAAGTTTAATATACAACGGGATGTTTCATTTCGAAAGGGACTTGATTTAGAAGGGGGAGTAAGCATAGCATATAAAGCCCATGTAGAAGATTTACTAGAAGATCAGCGGAAAGATGCACTAGAGTCGGCAAAAACAGTAGTTGAACGTAGGATTAATTTTTTTGGGGTTTCAGAAGCGTTAATACAGACAGCAACGGTTAATAACGAGTCTAGAATAATTGTTGAAATACCAGGAATATCCGACGTGGATTCTGCCATTAATCTTATTGGGACAACAGCGCAGCTAACATTTTGGGAGGAAGGGGCAACAGGATCCGCTAAGATAGCAAGTTCTTCTGCTTTGCCGTTTGGCATCACACAATTTTTGGGAGAGAATCCCAAAAAAACAAACCTAGTGGGGAAAGATTTACAGCGTGCATCGGTAACATTTAATCAAAATACAGGTGCACCTGAAGTGTCGCTTGTTTTTACCAGTGATGGTGGAAAGAAATTTGCCGAAATCACCAAACGTAATGTTTCAAAACCTGTTGCAATAGTCCTTGATGATCAAATTGTTTCAGCGCCTAATGTTAGTGAGCCAATTACTGATGGGAATGCAGTAATTAATGGTCGTTTTACTACAGATCAAGCAAAGGCCCTTGTTATTCAACTTAATGCCGGAGCACTTCCAATTTCACTTTCCGTATTAGAGCAACAAAAAATTGGGCCAACCTTGGGGTTAGCGTCGTTACAGAAAAGTTTATTTGCCGGCGCGATTGGCTTTTTAGTTATTGTTGTTTTTATGGTTGTATTATATGGGCGTTTTGGCATTATTGCAGCAATTGCCCTTTTGTTGTATACAGTTTTTGTCCTTGCCATATTTAAGATAGTTCCTATAACATTAACACTTGCAGGTATTGCAGGGTTTATACTGTCAATTGGCATGGCGGTTGATGCAAATATTTTAATTTTTGAAAGAATGCGTGAAGAGTTACGTACCGGTAAATCACTACCTGTTGCATTGGAGCTTGGGTTTTCTCGGGCGTGGAATTCTATTCGAGATGCCAACATTTCGAGTCTTATTACTAGTGGAATTTTGTATTATTTTGGGACAGGGCCAGTCAGAGGTTTTGCAGTTACACTTGCCATAGGTGTTTTGGTATCTATGTTTTCGGCAATAATGGTAACCAGGACGTTTTTAAGACTAGTCTATAAATAGAGTATGGAAATTGTTAATAAAAAAAATTGGTATTTTGGGTTTTCATTTTTAATTATTATTCCAGGAATAATTTCATTATTTCTTTGGGGGCTACGGTTGTCGATTGATTTTACTGGGGGAAGCAGATTGGAATACCAAATACCAAATACCAAATACTCGCCTCGCGACGAAGCGGGCCAAATACCAAACGAAGAATTAAAAAAGACAATAGAAAGTCAGGGAGTTGAGGTAGTATCTTTTCAACAATCACAAAAAAGTTTCATTATTAGAACAAAACCGTTAGAGCAGCAAAAACATCAACAAATAAAAAAAGCTATAGAATTAAAATTTAAAGATATCAAGGAGGAGGGCTTTCAGACGATTGGACCAACAATTGGAAGTGAGACAACAATAAATGCCATAAAAGCGGTTGCTGTTGCATCAATCCTTATTGTTTTGTATATTGCCTGGTCTTTCCGTAAGGTACCGAAGCCGGCGAGTAGCTGGAGATTTGGGATTTGTGCAATTGCTGCTCTTATTCACGATGTGCTGCTTGTTATAGGAGTATTTTCTTTACTAGGACATTTTTGGCATATCGAGGTAGACAGTCTTTTTGTTACTGCACTTTTAACAGTTATCGGATTTTCGGTGCATGATACCATTGTTGTATTTGATAGGATTCGGGAAAATTTGCGAAGAATGCCAGGAATGGCGTTTGCAACAATTGTGGATGAATCAATTAATCAAACACTAGTTAGGTCACTTAATACGTCATTTACGGTACTTTTAGTTTTGTTTACCATGCTTTTGTTTGGTGGAGAAAGTATAAGGTGGTTTATTGTTGCATTGTTTATTGGTATTGCCAGCGGTACTTATTCTTCCATTTTTAACGCCGCCCCTCTTTTGGTGGTGTGGGAGGAATGGAGCAGAAAAAGATTTAAGAATTAGGATAAATTTTCTTTGACGATTTTGCTTACCAAACTTCCGTCGGCTTTGCCCTTGGTTTTTGGCATTAAAGATGCCATTACTTTTCCCATATCGGCAGTTGTTGTGGCACCTGTTTGAGTAATTGCCTCTTTTACGAGTTCTCGGATTTTATCCTCGGACATTTGTTCTGGTAAATATGCATTAAGCATTGCTAATTCTTTTTCCTCTTTTTCTGCCAATTCGATGCGGTTTGCATTTGTAAATTGTTCGATCGAGTCTTTTCTTTGTTTTGCTTCTTTTTGAATAACAGCTAAAACATCTTCCTCCGAAGCTTCGTATCCTGCCCCGCCCTTTTGTATTTCGTAATAATTAATGGCAGAAAGCAGCATACGAAGGACCGATGTTTTAAGCTCGTTTTTAGCAAGCATGGATTGTTTCAACTCGTCTTTTAATTGTTGTTTTGTCATATAAGTCTGCCCAGTCCTATTTTTCTGCTTTTATTAAACATAAAAATAAAAAACCATATTGAAATTACTAAGTAAATAAAGTTAAGTTCAAAACTAATAAGTAGCTTATCATAAGAAAGCTTGCCGGTAAAGAGAATTTCTCTAAATCCTTCAAAAATATAACTTGTCGGAATAAAAAGAGCAACTTTTTGCGCCCAAACAGGTAATATGGTAACTGAATAATATATTACTGAAAAAGGAGCAATAAGATAGACGCCAGCCCAAGCTAGAGTTTGGATATTTTGGCCATATCGAATAAGAAACCCGGTAACAAAGAATCCGGCAACCCAACCGGTTAAAATAAGACTTGCAATAAGTGGCAGTAAATAAAATCCATAAATAAATATATTTAATTGATACAGCATAAATGCAACAATTGCCGAAAAGGTTAGACTTAAGAGTGTTTTAATAAAACCAAAAATCATAAACGCGACAATCCATTCAGAAATTTTGAGTGGTGAAACAAAAATATTAACAATATTCTTGTCCCATATTTCGGCCAACATATTGGTTGTTATTTCGTATTGTGTTCGCCAGACAACAATCCAAAAAATAAGTCCGGTTATGACAACAAATAATAGTTGGGGGGAATTATTGTTGCTTTTAATAAAGTAAAGTCCAGTTAATCCCCACATAAGAAGATCCATTGCTGGCCAATAAAACATGTCACTTAGTTTGTCAAAGCTATGAAACATGCCATAGGTATACCGCAATATCATTGCATAAACTCGATTATAGTTAATCATGTTTTTCTCCAATTACACTTAAAAAATAATCTTCTAAATTAGGTTTATCTATGCTAATTTCTTCATAAGAAATATCAGCTTTTGATAAGGACATCAAAAAATCTGCAATATGTTTTTCGCGCAGAGAAATGAGAAAGCGAAATTTGTTTTCAGTAAAAGATATATTTTTCCCTTCAAAAAAACCAATAGCTTTTTTGGTGTCTTTAGAAATTAATAATGCAATTTTACATTCTGTGATTTTATTAGCTAGTTTTTCTGGTGAATCTTGCTCAATTATTTTTCCATGATTTAAAATAATTATTCTGTCGCACATTTCTTCTACCTCGCTCATATTATGGGAAGTAAAAAGCATACTAACATTATATTCTTGTTTTTCTTTTTTTAAAAATTCCCGTACTTTTATAGCGATTTCCGGGTCAAGGCTGGCGGTTGGTTCGTCAAGCAACAATACTCGTGGATAATTAAGAAATGCCTTAACTAGTAGTACACGAGTTTTTTCGCCTGCTGAGAGCATAAAAAATTGTTTCTTTTTTACGTCTTCTATTTCAAATTCTTTAAGTAATTTGTCTATTCTTTTTTGTTTGTCGGGAATCTCGTATAGTCTTGCAAAACATTCAAGAATTTCGGTTACTGTAAAAAGCCAGGGGAGACTGATATAGGTGGAAGAGTAATTGACTTGTTTTAGAATTTCCTCGCGGTGTTTAATAAAAGATTTATTAAAGTAGGAAACTTCTCCTGTTGTTTGCTCCATAACACCCAAAAGCATTTGGATGGTTGTTGTTTTACCAGCGCCATTGGGTCCAAGAAGCCCCAACACTTCGCCTTCTTGTAGAGAAAAAGAAATATTATCTACAGCAGTAAAACTGCCAAACTGTTTGGTAAGATTTTTGACTTCGAGAATGGGAGTATTCATATATAAAAAGTGTAACACGCAAGAGTTATATTGTAAACGTATCCGTAGACTAGTCTACGGATACAAGTATTAAGAAATGTTTTAGATATTTTGTTAGAGTAACTTTTATAAGTTTTTGATGCGTTGTAGTAAATATTCGCGGGTGTTTTTTGATTGATCTGGGTCTACCTCTTCAAAAAGTTTTTGCAGGATTTCTCCAATTTTTGGTCCGGGTTTTATGTTTAACTCTCTCATAATATCATTGCCGTCTATTGCCAAGTCATTTATGGAAAATGCCGCAGGTTGTAGTTCTTTTTCTACCCTTTCTTTAAATAATTTTAATCTCCAGCTCTCTGCTGTTTGTGTGCCGCTGCCTAATCTATCTGCGATTCGAAGATCAAGCATGTCTTGTATAGTATCAATACCTACTCTTCGGATAAATCGACGAATCGCGGCATCGGTTGATTTTTCGTCAACCGTAAACATATGCCAACGGATAAGGGTTGTTATTTTGTATCTGTCTTTTTTGGAAAATTTTAGGCGGTCGCAAATATCTCGCGCAATTTTTGCGCCCATAATTTCGTGGTTATGGAATATCACTAATCTATGTTCATCAACGCTAGCAACTTTTGGTTTGCCAACATCATGGAGGAGTGTGGCAAAGCGTACGATGGGATCGGCAGATGGGCAGAATTTTAAAGACAGCACATTGTGTGTAAAGACATCGGTGGTGTGGTGCCGGCCGGGTCTGACTTGGGAAACGCCTATTCCTTCCATAAGTTCGGGGAGTATTTGTTGTAAAAGGTTGGCATTTTTTAACAGCATAACCCCATCGTAAGGATGGTCGCTTCCAAGAATTCGGAGAAGCTCGGTTTGGATTCGTTCTCCCGATATGTGGGATAGAAGGTTTGCATCTTTTTGTAATTCGTTCCACGTATGTTCTTCAATAGTAAAGCCAAGTTCGGTTGCAATGCGTATGGCGCGAAGAAGCCGTAGGGCATCTTCTTTGAAACGAAGAGCAGAGTCACCAACTGCGCGGACTATTTTATTTTTAATGTCTTCTTGGCCACCAAACGGGTCGATTATTACATCTGGAAATTTTAGGGCAATTGCATTGATGGTAAAATCGCGGCGAGCTAAATCTTCTTCTATTGATTTGCCCCATTCGACTTTGTCTGGACGGCGTTTATCGGAGTATGTTGTTTCGGTCCGAAACGTTGTTATTTCTGCAACATGTTTTTCATTGTTAATTTCAATTGGTACGCCAACAGTGCCAAATTGATTGTCGTAAAATCCGTCTGGGAATACTTTAAGGATTTCTTCTGGAGTGGCATTTGTCGTAAAATCCCAGTCTTTGACTGCCTTTTTCATTAGTAAGTTACGGACACTGCCTCCAACCAGATATATCTCGAATTTCGCATCGGTTATTTTTTGATAAATAGAAATAATTTCGTTTGGGATATTGTTTGTCATCTGTTATAGTATAGCAAATATACTTGTCATGTTGAGCAAAGCGAAACATCTTAGAGATTCTTCACTGCGTTCAGAATGACATAAAGAAGAATATGAAGAAGTGGGAAGTACAGAGTAAACTCAAAACTCAAAACTCAAAACTCAAAACAACAACGCAAATCTCAAAACTTCAAATAGAAGAGCTGATAAACATTCTTTTGGAGAATAGGGGGATAAAGATGAAGAAAGAGGTTGAGGATTTCTTACATCCAAAATTGGAAGACGTTACAATAAAAAGTGTTGGTATTGATGGAAAGCAACTTAAAAAGGCATTGCAAAGAATACACCGCGCGATAGAAAAACAGGAAGAGATTGTGGTGTTTGGGGATTATGATGTAGATGGTATTTGCGGAGTTGCCATTTTATGGGAAACACTTTTTTCACTGGGAGCAAAAGTAATGCCATATATTCCACATAGAATAGACGAGGGGTATGGCCTATCAATAAAAGGAATAGAAAATATTTTACCAAAACCTTCACTTATTATCACAGTCGATAATGGAATTGTGGCAGGTGAGGCAGTGGATTTTGCTACTAAACTTGGTATTGATGTTATTATTACCGATCATCATGTCGTTTCAAAAAAACTGCCAAAGGCTCATGCAATTGTGCACACGACAAAACTCTGTGGTACTGGAGTAGCATATCTGCTTTCTCGTGTCATCGATGACAAAAGAGAAAGTGATCATTTGGCATTGGTGGCGTTGGCAACGGTGGCAGATCTGGTACCTTTGACCGGTGCAAACCGGACGTTACTTATGCACGGATTACCTATTTTACATAAAACAAAACGTCCGGGTATTCTGGCAATGTGCGAAGAAGCAGGGGTTGAGCAGAATAAAATAGGTACGTATGAAATTGGACATGTTATTGCGCCTCGACTTAATGCAGCTGGACGAATAGAGCATGCCATGGATTCCCTACGGCTTTTATGTACCAAAGACACAAAACGGGCAAGGGTTTTGGCGCAAAATTTAGGAGCAACAAATAAAGAAAGACAAGGCATAACATTGGAGTCGGCACAGCACGCTGTAGCAAGCATTAAGAGTATTAAGAAGTTGTTGTTTATTGCTGATGAGTCGTATCAACAAGGAGTGATAGGGCTTATTGCGGGGAGGTTGGTTGAGGAGTTTTATCGGCCATCAATTGTGGTATCTATTGGGGAAACACATAGTAAAGCTTCGGCGCGGTCGATCAGTGGATTTAATATGATTGAATTTATCCGTACTGCTTCACATTTGTTGGTTGATGCAGGCGGGCATCCAATGGCTGCCGGGTTTACGGTAGAAACTACAAAACTTATGCTTTTGCAAAAGCATTTGGAAGAAAAAGCAGAAGAGATGATTGATGAGAGTATGCTGCAGAGGTCGTTACGGATTGATTGCGAAATTCCAATGGAAATTATTGACCAGAGTTTATATAAAGAGCTGCAAGCTTTAGCACCATTTGGGATGAAAAACCCCGAGCCTACTTTTGTAAGTCGAGGGGTTGTTATTGAGGATATGAGGTTAATTGGGAAAGATAAAAAGCATGTGAAGTTCAAGTTTAAAGTTATAGGAGGTATTGGGTTTGGGCTGGCAGAAAAAACAGCGGAATTACATGTCGGTGATAAAGTCGATATCGTTTATACGATCGATGAGAATGAGTGGAACGGGAATAAAACGTTGCAGTTTAAGGTGAGGGATATAAGAAATCCTGGTGTGTCTACCTAACACACACATGGTGTGTGTTATTATTAGTTGTTTCTTTCTATTTTTGCACGTGCTCGCGTTATGGCTTGTTGATAGAGTGTTTGAATATCGTCTAGATCATATATTTCTGGCGGGAAAAGTCGTTCTATAACTCCTGTTTCAAAGACCCTTTTTGCCTCAAACTCGTCATGAGAAACACCGTGCTTATATAAATTATCAAGGTATGTTTCGATGGTGTGAATAATGAATTCTACTTTTAATCCGTGAAATTTTGCTTGAATTTTACATACTCTAAAATCTTTAGAGCTTCCGCCATTTTCAGCAGAGTATTCTCCGTCAGCAATTGTATCTTCAATGTCTGTTAGTTCTATTTCACTACCGGATGTTTGAGTATTTGTGATAAACTGCTCGATGATTTTTCTGACATCTCGGTATGTTTCAACTACGCCAAGAATGCCAAATACATCTTCTATTGCTCCTGCTGGTTCGTGAGAGCCTTTTCTTAGCAATTTTACTATTTGTGAAACGATAGGTTTTTCTCGTGTAGAAATAAAAATTCTTCTATTGCCAACAGCAAGTCTTCTTGTGGGAAGAACAGTTAGTTTTGTTCCATTGTGTTCTCGTTGATACTCTTGAGCTTTTTGTCTGGTGTCAAACACAGTGTAGTTTGTGTTTTCGAGTGTTTTTGGATCATGATCACTTACAATAAACATTCTTTCTTGTGTTCCTCTTCTCTGATTCTTACTTAATAAGCTCTGGCTTAAAAAGTAGTTGACTTCGTCAATAGTTCCTTGGGATCTGCTAGCAGCGTGGTCGACATCTTGTGCATATTCCATAAGGATTAATTTTCTGTAAGCCTCAAATCTTGTTGTCTTGTATTCATCTTTATTAAAAATTATTGTCATAAGATCAACTGGATGGTAAATATCTCTTAATTCATTTGTTAAATCTACTTGGCTTGCCGCGTTTCCTAAAAAATCTCGGCTTAACTCGTCCACTACACTATCTGCAATATCAGCGTATTTTTTATATCGCTCTACCCTTTCTTCTTTTGTGTCTTCTGCAAACTCTGGAAATTGGAAAGAGAAACGTTCGTCGTAGGCTGCTTTTATAGAAGTTATAGCATTTGGATCTTGTGCAATTTGAGGAATATCAGTAAAATTATGTACACCAAAGATTCCTGTTACCTTTGCTCGAAGAGCAGCAAAGTTCATAAAAAGCCCAGTGGATTTAAGCTCTCTTATTCCATAAGTACGGAATTTAGGAAATGAATCCGATCTTGCAAAATGACGGTCAAGAGATTCAAGGGGTTTCACACTATGGGATTATAGTAAAATATAGGGCGCTTGTCAAGAACAAAAAAAGCGGGTATTATGTATGAAATATGCAAAGAATAATTATTACAGAAAGTCCTCAACATGTAGACAAGGAAGTTTTAATTAAGGGTTGGGTGAAGACCAGACGGGATCATGGGAAACTTATTTTTTTGGATATTCGGGATAGGTCTGGTGTTGTTCAGATTGTCGTCAATCCTCATATTTCCCAAAGCGCACATGAAACAGGACAGAAACTACGATCAGAATTTGTGATTGAAATTACCGGCAAGGTAAATAAGCGGCCGGAAAAACTAATTAACCCAAAACTTGCAACAGGAACAGTCGAAATTGAAGCAACAAACATTTCTATTATTGCGGAGGCAGATGTGTTACCATTTGATTTAGATCAGTCAGAGCTTAATTTAGAGCTTCCGACGCTTCTTGATTTTAGGTCATTAACTTTGCGACACCCAAAACAGCAGGCGATTTTTGCTGTTCAGGCAGCTTTAGTTTCTGGGTTTAGGCAAGCAGCAGAAAAACTTGGTTGTACCGAAATTGTAGTACCGACAATTGCCATTTCTTCAACAGAAGGAGGAGCAGAGGTTTTTTCGGTTAATTATTACGGTCACAAAGCATACATGACTCAAAGCCCGCAGCTTTACAAACAAATGATGGTGCCAATCTTTGAGCGGGTTTGGACAATTGCCCATGCTTATAGAGCCGAGCCATCGGTAACCACTCGGCATCTTTCAGAAACCACTCAATTAGACTTAGAACTGGGGTTTGTGACATTTGAGGAATTATTGGATAGTTTAGAGCAGGTTGGAATAACCATGGTTGAGTATGCGCTTCGTGCGTGTAGCGATATTTTTTCGACGTATAATTTAGAAAAAGCGGCTCTTGGCAAAATCCCAAGGCTTACCCTGAGAGAAGCTCAAGAGGTGATTTTTAAAGAATTTGGCCGAGATAATAGAAAGGAAAAGGATTTGTCACCGCAAGACGAGGTTGATATTTGCAAATGGGCAAAGGAAAAACATAATAGTGATTTTGTAACAATTACCCATTTTCCCATATCGGCCAAGCCATTTTACACTATGCCAGACCCAAAAGACAAAGAATATTCATTAAGCTATGATTTATTGTTTCGAGGGGTCGAGGTGTTGAGCGGCAGTCAAAGAATTAACGACTACGATATGTTGGTTGCATCTATTAAAAATAAGGGGATGGATCCGAAGGATTTTACAATGTATTTAATGGCCTTTAAATATGGTATGCCGCCCGAAGGGGGATTTTCTTTTGGGCTTGAGAGAATGACGATGAAGCTTTTTGGACTATCCAATGTCAGAGAGGCAAGTCTTTTCCCTCGGGATATGGAGCGCATCGATGAGCGGTTATCAACATATACAACAAACAATAAAAAAAAGGCTTAATGCCTTTGAAAAGAGACTACTTTTGCTTGTTACAAAAGAACATGCAATTGTAGCGGTTATCATTTTTTTTCTTTCAGCGATTTTTTTTGCTATTGTTGCTCTTGATACTTATTTTGTAAAGTCTGCGAGGAAAAATAAAGTTGTTTCTCTTCCGTTTGTTTTTTCTAATCCTGCTCCATATCCGGTTGTATCTTCGGTATTGGGTGCAAGTACCCAAAATTACCTTTCTGCCCAGGCAGCGTTAGTGATGGATAATGATTCTAAAGTCGTGTTGTTTGCGAAAAATCCCAATGTCCAGTTTTCTATGGCTTCAACCACAAAGATTATGACAGCTCTTATTGGGCTAGAGTATTTTTCTTTGGATGATGTATTAACTGTAAAAAGAGAACATGTAGAAGGATCGACAATTCGATTGCAAAAAGGAGAAAAGCTACGTTTTATTGATCTTTTGTATGCCATGATGTTGCCTTCGGCAAATGATGCAGCATATGTAATTGTCGATAATTACCCGGGGGGAGAAACGGCATTCGTCGAAAAAATGAATAAAAAGGCAATAGAGCTGCATTTGCTTCAGACTCATTATGCGGACCCGGCGGGATTGGATGATGATGGTGATTACACGACAGTTTTGGATTTGGCACATCTTGGGTCGTACGCGATGAAGAATCCAACACTTTCTGAAATTGCAGCAACAAAGCAAAAAGTAATTACGTCAGCTTTAGGTAATACATATGTACTTACTAATTTAAATAAGTTATTAGGAATAGATGGAGTAAGAGGTATGAAGACTGGATTTACCGAAGAAGCGCTTGGGGTTTTGGTAACTTCAAAAGAAGAAAAGGGTAAAGCTCTTATTATTGTTGTGATGAAAAGCCTTGATCGTTTTGCCGATACTCAAACGTTATTGTCTCTCATTTCTGGACAGGTGGAGTTTGAACCCATGAGTCCGTGATGGCTGGGACGTAGGCGAAAAAACCGTTGTCTCCTGAAAAAACAATAATCGGTAAAAGATAATCCTGTGGATTATTAGACATGTAATATCCTACCGATACATTGGTGATGCGGATAGTTGTTGTATCTCCAAAGTGTGAGGCAATATAGGCTTTGCCGTCTTTTAATTCTTTGGTTGCCTCTTCTGCCGTTTTTATTGGATAGGTTGCTGATTGGGTTGTGTCGACAATAAAATGATTAAATTCTGCCTGGATAACTTTCTCGTTAAATCGGCTGCCTACAAAAAGAAATGATAATGTAGATTGGGGAGGGTTGGGATAGTAAATTGGTAGGAAATTGATATCTTTCTGGAAAAAATCGATACGGACGAGTGATGCTTGTGAAAGACTAGTTGCCGAGACAAGTTGCTGATTATTAATAGACAAAAGAGTTGTTTTTGTTTTGGTTATATCGATATCGTTTGGAAAAAGTTCTATGCTGGTTAGTAAATTTGTCGCTGCTGTTTGGGTGCTAGCAGTATCAATTGGTCCGATAAATTCCTGGATAAGGTTTTGGTCAGTCAGAAAGTTCGAGGAAATATAAAAGTTAAAGGAAACTGTGCCAAAAAACAATTTTCGAAATGGAGGTAGGATTTCGGTCCAAATATAGTCTGTTGCGGAAATCTGCGATCCTTGTTTTGGGAATCCTAGTCTTGCTGCTTTTTCTTCCGCCCGTTTTAGATTAAGAAAGTTTGGCTGGGGTTTTTGTATCAGGTAGACGTTTATTCTGTCCGAGAAAGTAGGAAGGTCGCCAGAAACAGTGTCAATAGTATAGGTAAGTTTTTTTTCGGTGGTATTTTGTGGGAAAGCGATTGGTTTTAGCTTGCCAAACAGCACGGTTGGGGGTTCGGGTGGTGTGGGGTAATAGCGGTCTTTTATTTGTTGTCCGAATCTAAAAACGACAAAAGCAACAAATGTCAATACCATAAGAATTAGGAGCAGTCGAAATATTGTTTTTGTTTCCTCGGTTACAGTATGTAAACTAGCCATTATATTGAGTATAGGAGAAGATTACGATACAATGCAAGTTAGTCATGGTTAGAGTACGAATTGCACCAAGTCCAACGGGTATTCCCCATATCGGCAATACCAGGACAGCATTATTTAATTACCTTTTTGCCAAGCGTCATAACGGCGTTTTTATTTTGCGTATCGAAGATACAGATCAAGCGCGGATAGTGCCAGGAAGCGAAAAAGCACTTTACGAAATTCTAACCTGGTTAGGGCTGGTATGGGATGAAAAATATGTGCAGTCAAAAAGAAAGGATATATACCAGAAACATGCTCTTTTGTTGCAAGAAAAGGGTATTGCATACGAAGATGACGGTGCCTTACGTTTTCGTATGCCAAAGACTGGGGAATCAGCATGGGCAGATGCTATTGGCAGTAAGGAAATTTCGTTCCAGAATAGCATGCAGGAAGATTTTGTTATTTTAAAACGTGATGGATTCCCAACGTATAACTTTGCCAATGTTATTGATGACCATCTGATGGGCATAACACATGTTATCCGCGGTGACGAATTTATTTCTTCAACTCCCAAGCATATACAGTTGTATAAGGCATTTGGTTGGGAGTACCCAATTTTTGCCCATTTGCCGGTTATTCTTGGACCAGATCATCAAAAGCTCTCAAAACGACATGGAGCAAAGTCGGCACTAGATTATAGAGGTGAGGGATATCTAAAAGAGGCGTTACTTAATTACATGGCATTATTGGGATGGAATCCAGGAGGAGATAAAGAAATTATGTCGTTAGACGAAATGGTAACGCTTTTTGATTTGCCGGGCGTCAATACGGCCAGTCCTATTTTTGACGCAAAGAAATTATTATGGATGAATGGGGTGTATATTCGTCAGGCGAAGCCTGACGAATTAAAGTTAAAAATCAAAAGTCAAAATGCAAAAGTAGGAGACGAATTATTGGATAAACTTATTCCACTTACTCAAACCAGGATGGAAACACTTAGTGATTTTTATACCCTTACACAGCATTTTTTTGAAGAACCGAAAATTACTCTTGATGAGAAAGAAAAAAAAATTGCACACGATCTTTTTGTAGGACTACAAGCGATCGATTTATGGAAAAATGAAACGATATTTCCTGTTTTAAAAAAAGTTATGCAAGAAAATAATATCCGCATGCCGGTTTTGTACAAAATTATTACAGGTGAATCTTCTGGTTTGCCGTTGTCAGAGTCATTGGAAATATTAGGGAAGGACAAAACAATAAAAAGGCTTAAAAGACTAACATGAAGTATATTGCGGAGAGTTTTTCGTTTTTATTCCATCCGGTTATTTTTTTTCTTATCATGCCGTTTTTGGTGGTGTATAGGTATACAGACAGTCATGCTGCTGCTTTGCGATGGGAAATATTTTCTGCATCTTTTGTGGCTGCAGCAATTGCAATAGTGCTAGTGGGAAGGAAAAGGGGAATTTTTTCCGATTGCGATTTGTCTTCTAGAGAAGAACGATACGAGTTTTATGCATTCATTCTGTTCTTTAGCTCCATTTACATAGCAAGCTCATTGTTACTTCGGGGTTTTGTTTTTCCAATGACTTTAATTGCAATTGGCATAACGTTTGGCGTTATTGTATTTGATGTGTTAAATCGATATGTTAAGGCAAGTAATCATGTTGCCGTTGCTTCTGCTTTTGTAACCACTGTTTGGCTTTTTTATGGTTTTGTCTCTTTTCTTTTTGTGTTCTGGATTGTGCCGTCAATTATTTGGGCAAGATTGGTCTTGGGGAAGCATTCAAAACAGGAAGCGTTTATTGGCGGAATTCTAGGTGTTTTAATTACTTTATTGACATTTGTCTTTGGAAAGTATATGTATAGGTAATACCATGAATCTACGTCGGCTTATACAATCGTTTTCATATGCCATAGAGGGGGTATGGTACGCATTAACTAATGATCAAAATGTGCGGATTCTTCTTGCGGCAACATTTGCAGTTTTGATATTAGGGTGGTATTTGGGTTTGGATGGTCTGAAAATTTGGGTAATAGTTGTGATGGCACTTATCGTTTTATTTGCCGAGATGGTCAACACTGCAATTGAGCATATGGTAAATCTTATATTTCGCGAGCATAGCAAGGACGCAAAAATTGCTAAAGATGTATCAGCTGGAATGGTGTTGTTTACTGTACTTGCTGCGGTGATTGTAGGTCTTTTTATTTTTTTGCCTTATCTATTTTCGTATTGACATATTTTTAAAATTGTGAGTACACTATATGTAGGTTTTGAGGGAAGGAGGTGATAGTCATGAAAGTACTCCACATGGTAAGTTTTACACTAGTAATCGTTGGAGCCATTAACTGGGGTTTAGTTGGATTATTGCAATATAATTTGGTTAATGCGGTTCTTGGTGCAACAGGTTTAGAAAATATTGTATATATTTTGGTTGGTGCGTCAGGCGTTGTACTTGCATTAACCCATATGCAAGATTGTAAAGCATGCGCTAAAAAATAAAAGGTTTTTATTTTTCTGCCCTCGTCCCTTGCATTTGCCCGGGGCGAGGCTTTTTTAGGGGCTATGAAAAAGAAATCAAAAAAGAAACAGCAGGGATTACCGATATGGCTATTTATTCTATCGGTAGTTTTTTTCGGTTTAATTTTTTCTAGGGGATTTTTTAATAGATACATTCTTGAGACTCAAAAAACAGAAATCCAAAATTTGCCACCAGAAATAGAAAGCAAATTAAAAGGGTCATCCCCATCTGCCATCAGAATACCAATTCTTATGTATCATTATGTTGAGTATGTCCAGGACAAATATGACACTATTCGACAATCACTTAATATTATTCCATCAATTTTTGAATTGCAGGTAAAAACATTGCAGGATAGTGCATATACATTTCTTACAGCCAAAGACCTGGCCGATATTTTGGATGAAAAAAGAGAGGCTCCTCAAAGACCGGTTTTGCTTACTTTTGATGACGGGCATTGGGATTTGTATACCGACATATTGCCAATACTCCAAAAATATCATGTGAGAGCAACTGCCTATATCTCCCCGGGATTACTTAACGGATCAGATTTTTTGACAACAGAGCAGCTTGAAAAAGTGGCAACAAGTGGGGCGGTCGAGATAGCAGCGCATACTGCGCATCATGTTTGGTTAAAAGGAAAATCTTTGGAAGTTGTACAAAAAGAGGTTGGAGATAGCAAAATTATGCTTGAAAAGCTTATTCAAAAACCAGTTGTCTCATTTGCCTACCCGTTTGGCGCGTTTGACGATCAGACAGTTCGGGTACTGCAGGATTTAGGGTTTCGTTCCGCCGTGTCAACAGTTCCCGGAGTCGAACAGTCAAAAACCAATAAGTATTTTTTATATCGTATTCGGCCTGGCAGGCGGACTGGGCAAGAGCTTGTTTCGTATCTAGAAGGAGATAGTTTTCGTCAGTATTAAAATATAGTGGATATTAAGACAAAAAAATATACAGTTGATAATATACAAATTAATGTTGCAGAAGTAGGTGAGGGGCAACCACTGGTTTTTATTCATGGTTGGTCTAATTCGTGGGTGGGGTGGACATTGTTGGCAAAAGAGCTGGCCCCATATTACAAACTGTATATGGTAGACCTTCCTGGCTTTGGCGATTCAAGCAAGCTTCCACAGTATTCTCTGGAATTGGTAAGTAGTTATGTATCTTCGTTTATTACTGCTTATATTGGGACTCCAAAAGCAATTGTTGGCGCATCATCCGGCACGTTTGTAGCGGTGCATGTTGCAACGACAAATAATTTTGATTGTTCTGTTATTCTTATCGGTCCAGTATTACGCAGAAAGGAACTTGCATGGGTAAAAAAACTTTATGCAAAATTGTTAAAATTTTCGACAAAGCATTCGTTTGCCCAAAAAACATTTGAACGGATTATCAAACATAGGTATAGTGCATATTTTATAGAAAAATATCTTCATGCATATACATTTAATAAAAAACTGATTGATTTATACCAGATGCCGGGGAGAAAAAAAGTTATTGGGAAATCTTATGTAGAACTTGGTGTATCTATTATGCAGTATTTTTTGGACAGAGAATTGCAGCATATTAAGCAAAATACATTATTTATCATTGGTTGGGCAGATAGATATACACCGGTTTCAACAGCGGATGCATTTATGAAAAAAACAAAAAATAAAAAGTTGTCGCTTCGTGTTATTCCAGAATGTGGCCATAGTCCTGCTTACGAACAGCCGGTGATAACAGCGCAGATAATACGAGACTATTTAGCTCTTTCTTAAATTCGAAAGATTTATATGGTCAAAAAAACAAAAAGGTCTGATCTTGCGACACAAACCTTTCTGCCTTTTTCTTAGAGTACTTTGTTGCCTCCGTACTCCTTGAAATGTCCCTTCAAAGCAAGTAATCTAGAATTCTACACTTCACAGGTAAGCTCTACCCATGCATAGATAGAACAATTTTAATGTAGTATTTTTTTTACACCCTTGTCAAGAGGAAAAAGTGATTTTTTTATGTCTTCGACTAATTCTGGAAATTCTTCCTGGTTAAAATGGCCCTTGTCTGTAAAAATTCTTTGTGTCGCGCTGGGGAGGGATTTTACGTATTTTTCAAAATCCCCGAAATTTACAACCGGGTCATCCTTGCTGTAGTATAGAAAAATTTTGCCGGATTGTTGTTTAAACTGTTCAAGATTTTTAGGTAGCACAAAGTCGGCAAGGGAATAGTTTGATGCATCGTCATCGTATGGCGCTGCAATAAGAAACACCGCCTGGATTTTTTTGGGAAAAGTGTTTTCAGAGAGATATTTGATAAGAAAAATTCCTCCTAGTGAATGACCGACCAAAATAACATTATCGTGAAGATAGGGAATAAATTTTTCTATTTTGATTTTCCACTCAAAGTATTTGGCATTCTGTTTGCTTGGCATATGGGGAGTTATTACTTGGTAGTCTTTTCCAAGTTCTTCACAAATCGTTTCTTTCCAGCCCTTATATTGGAGTTTTTCTAAATCTACCTCTTTGGTTTTTAGGGATGATATATAATCATCATAAGATGCAAAGGTATCCCCACCGTGAATAATAAGTACCTGTTTTTTCATAATTTTTTTGACAATTCCTGTAAAAGTTGGCGTATTGATTTTTGCAGTACCGGATGAATAAAGTCTGGATTAATATAAAATAACGGTTGCAAAACAAAGTCTCTTTCTGTAATTCCTGGGTGGGGAATTTGCAAATCTTTACTTTTGTAAACGAGTTGATCATAAAAGAGAATATCAATATCTATTTCTCTTGGTCCATTTTTAAATCTTTTGATCCGCCCTATTTTTTCTTCAATTTTTTTTATAAATAGCAAAAGATCTTGAGGAGATAAATCTGTTATTGCCTGCAATGCAGTGTTAAGAAAATTATCTTGCATTTTGTATCCCCATGGTTTTGTTTCGTATAGTGGAGCAATTTTAAGCACATGTATTTTTTCTTCAAGCAGCAGTATTGCTTTTTCTATATTTGCTTTTTTATCTCCAACATTTGCTCCTAACGCCAAATAGATGGTATGCATAGGTTTATGCCCCTTTTATTATATATTTTTTTGCACCTAATGTTTTAACGATTGCTTTTAGCAATACAGCTGCTTTTAACAGCATTTCCTGGTATTCTTTTTCTGGATCTGACTGCATAAGGACTGCGCCACCGGTACCAATGGAAAGTGTTTTTTTATTTTTTATAATTGTTCTAATAATAATACTTGTATCGATCGCCCCATTAAAACTTATAAATCCTAAAGCGCCCGAGTATACACCCCGAGCTTTTTTTTCCAGAGATGCAATAATTTCCATAGCCCTTCTTTTAGGCGCACCTGTCATTGATCCTCCGGGAAAACAGGCTTTAATACAGTTAATTGAGGAAATATCTCTACGTAATTTTCCCCTAATGGTTGAAACCAACTGATGCACTGTTTGATAACTTTCGAGTCCAATTAAAGTTGGTACATGCACTGACCCAATTTCACAAACTTTGCCTAAATCATTACGAAGTAAATCAGTGATCATAAGATTTTCCGCCCTGTCTTTTTCGCTGTTTAGAAGTATGTTGGCTAATTTTATATCTTGATCTTTATTTGTTGATCGTTTGATTGTCCCTTTAATTGGTTTGGATTCAACATTTTTCTGCGTATCGATAGATAAAAAACGTTCTGGAGATGAAGAAAGAATAGAAATTTCATCGTGTTTTAAAAATGCTGCAAATGGTGCAGGGTTTAACTCTCTTAAAGTATAATACAAAGCCATATCGTCGATACTAGCAGACGTAGTGATGGAATTTGTTAAACAAATTTGATAACTTTCTCCGTTTTTTAAATACTGTTTGCATGTTTCGATGTCTTTAAGATATTGTTTATGACTTCTTGCTAATTGAAAAGTAATTGTTTGAGAATTAGGCGTGGTGTATTTAGTATTTTGCGTTGGAGAGTCCTTTTTACTTATTTTTTCTGTCTGATCTATAAACCACTGATCTGCTTTTTCTTTTTTTGTTGTTATGCAGACTAAATATATTTGTTTTTCATTGTGATCAAATGCTAAAAACTTGTCTACAAAAAACCACATGCTGTTTTGTAATTCATAACCAAAATACCCAACGTATCCACCAATAAAATTAAATGGCAGGTTAGCGCTTATATATTTTTTTTCTAGTTGATTTTGCAAATGTGAAAATACATCTTGTTGTTTTTTCCTAAAAGAATAGGTATAGACATTTGTTGCTTTTCCCATGTAGGAAAATCTGGATAATCCTTTTTCTGCTTTATTGCTGTCGAGCCAAAACACGTTATTTTGCTTACCGAATATCTGCAAAAAAACTTCCTCAGGATTTTTCCAAGTATGTATTTTCTTATAATAGAGTTTACGTTTCTTCATGATTTTCTAGCAAGTGTAATAAAATTTGTAAGTATTTCTTTTCCAAATTGTGTCCCAATTGATTCGGGATGAAACTGTACACCCCACAATGGTTTTGTGGCGTGTTTAATACCCATAATTATCCCGTCTGCGGTCCAAGCGGTCTTAATAAGGTTATTAGGTAAATCAGATACCACAAGCGAGTGATACCGTACGGCTTTAAATCCTTGGGGAATATTGGCAAATAAATCTTTGCCAGTGTGATAAATGTTACTTATTCTTCCATGTATAATTTCTGGTGCATGTACAATGCTTGATCCATATACTAATCCTACTCCTTGATGACCTAAGCATACTCCAAGAATCGGCAGTTTTGCTTTTTGAATAATTTGTTTTGCAACGCCCAAATCTTTTGCATTTTTAGGATTTCCGGGCCCCGGAGAAATAATAGCAGCATCTGCTTTTAGCCTTGCAAAATCATCCCATGAAATCTGGTTATTATAATATACCAAAGGTTTTGTATGAGTGATTTCTGCAGCATACTGGAACAAGTTGTAGGTAAATGAATCGTAATTATCTATAATAACTATTCGCATAGTTTTCCTCCTCTTTTTTTAGTATCACTTGCACTTTTTTCATTATTATGAGTGGACTTGTAAGAAAAGTGTTATTGAGTTTTTTTATTCCAATAACACGTAAACTATTTACCGCAATCAGGGGCCCTTTTGTATTTACAGGAATGTTTTTTTCTGCGACATATCCCTTTTCAAGTAACATCTGAATTGTAATACCTTTTAAACCTTGATTTGTTAGTTTTGGGGTAATCAGATTTCCATTTTTATCTTGCGAAATAAGATTGGCAATGGTTGTTTCCAAAAGATTATTTTTTGTTGCAAAAATAGCTTCTTGAGCATGTGCTTTTTTAGCCTCTGCTTGCGCTTTTTTATATATACCTCTATCAATCTGCTTTATAGTTGGGAGTTTTTGCTTGCAATTTACGGTGATAGCAGATACTAAATTACCACTTTGTGGCAGTTCTCTTATCTGCAACAAAATATCGCCATTTTCAGCGGTGCTAATTCGTAGAGCAGCCATTGTGGAACCGTTTTTACCAAGTATTTTTTTAATCCGCCTTCTAAAAAAATCTTTTTTGTCTTCCATCCCTAAACGCAAAAGATGTTTTTCCAGAAAAAACGGAATTGCGTTAATAACTTTTATTGTGGTAAATATTCCTTTTGAAATTTGCATAAAATCCTATCCACGTTTTCTAATAATGGACAGGAATTCCTCACGTGTTGAAGGATTATTTCTAAAAACTCCTAAGAGAGCAGATGTTACCATGACACTATTTTGTTTTTCAACTCCCCGCATCATCATGCATAAATGTTGTGCTTCAATCATAACTCCAACTCCTAAAGGATTAACTGCTTCCATTATTGCTTTGGCAATCTGTTCTGTTAATCTCTCTTGCAACTGCAGGCGTTTTGCATACATATCAACAATGCGCGCGACTTTACTTACACCAATTACTTTCCCCTGGGCAATATAGCCAATGTGGCATTTACCAAAAAAGGGTAGTATGTGGTGTTCGCAAGTACTGTAAAGTTCGATATCTTTTATTACAATCATACTGTGTGTTTCTTGGATAAAAACTGCACCATTTACCACCTGTTTTACTGATTCGTTGTAGCCCGATGTAATAAATTCTATAACCCCAGCCAAACGAGCGGGAGTTTTTACTAGTCCTTCTCTTTTTGGGTCTTCGCCCATTTCGATAAGCAGTTGTTCTATAAGTTTTTCTACCTTTTTTTTATTCATTGTCTTTTTCAATTTCTAATGCAACATAGTTTGCTTTTTGCAGCATAAAAAATTTGCTAATAGTTACGATAACTTTTTTTACACCCGTAAATTCCAAACATTTATTAGCAATTGTTGTTCCAAGCGCTTCAAGTAAATAAAACTGTGATGTCTCAATTAACAAAACAACGCTGTCGTAAACTTTTTGGTAATTCACTGTATCATCAATGTTGTCTGTAACACTGGCTTTTTGTGCATCAATAATAAGTTGTATCGTTACGTTAATTTTTTGAGGAGACTTTCTTTCCTCGTCTGTTGTTCCCAAAATGCAGGAAGCTTTTATGTTTTTAATAATAATTTTTGCTTTCATGCGTTTTTTATCCGATCAAGCACGCTTAAAAACTTTTTTGTTTGTAACACATCATGAGTTCTTACAATATTTGCTCCACCCAGTACTGCAACCGAGGTAGCAGCAAGGCCTGCTTCTAAACGATCGGTAGTTGGGGCTTCTTGTAAGAGAATGCCAAGGGTGCTTTTTCTAGATACGCCAATTAAAGTTGGTAAACCAAGAACAGTAAATTCTTTGAACCGTTTCAATATTTGTATATTATGCTCAACTGTTTTTCCAAAACCAAATCCAGGATCAAGAATAATATCTTTCTTATTAACGCCCGATTGTTGTAATAATGCTATTTTTTCCTGAAAGAAAGAAAGAATATCTATTACCACGTCTTGGTATATAATTTCCCCCTTTTGCATAGTTTGTGGTGTGCCCCGCATGTGATTAATAACTACAGGCACACGTATGGTTGCGATAGTTTTTGGCATCTTATTATCCATTTGTAATCCGCTAACGTCATTTACGATATCGGCGCCTGCCTGTACTGCTTCTTTTGCAACGTGCGATTTGTAGGTATCAATGGAAATATATATTTCATTTCCAAATTCCTCGCGGATTTTTTGGATAACAGGAATAACTCGGCTAAGCTCTTCATCTATTGAAACACGTTGTGCGTTTGGGCGGGTGGATTCTCCACCAATATCGATAATATCTGCGCCTTCGGTAATCATTTGCCTTACCCGATTTAAAGCTTTTTTGGTATTTTTAAAAAATTCACCGCCATCAGAAAACGAGTCTGGGGTAATATTTAAGACACCCATAATTATTGTCTTTTTTCCAAATACAAGCTCATTTTTCCTTTTCATACATTTTATGAGGCCATTATACCAGAGTTTATGGAGTTTATGGGGAATTTTCCACCTTAGAGGTGGAATAGCTACGCCACCTTAGGGCTACGC
>CAZIZQ010000003.1:24733-41543 GCA_964544105.1 uncultured Gammaproteobacteria bacterium
CAATAATCAAATCTTCGGGAGTAATCATAAAAAGTATCTTAAAAATTAAACTCTATTTTTAGAGGCACTACGGTCTATGTTGACATAGCTGTATTCTGCTGCGGGACTTGGATTCGGACCAAGATAAACGGATTCAGAGTCCGTTGTACTACCGTTATACGATCCCGCAATGTTTGTTCATTTTACCAAATCCCGATCATACTCACAATCAAGGCTTGCTGATTATGTTTTTTGTATGATACAAAAGAAGCGTGAGACGCAAAGTAGATCGAGTTTTGTTTTTGTTAGGGGTTGTCCTTATTCTTGGTGGGTTTGTGGTTGGCAAGTTTTATGAATTTAATGCACTGGTACAGGTATCGGTTACTCCAACACCAACTGTTGTATCAAAAGTTACCTCTGTTTTGGGAGATAAAAATTACCAGGAAGCCAAGATTATGAAAGTTGTCGATGGTGATACTATTCACGTATTGCTTAACAATAAAGATGAAACTATTCGTCTTATTGGTGTAGATACACCAGAAACTGTTGACCTGTCTCGTCTGACGCCAGCTTCGCCGAATCTAGGCGAGCAAGTCAAGGCGGGTCCCAGAAAGAAAGTACAGTGTTTCGGTAAGCAAGCGTCAGAATTCACAAAAACACAACTTACTGGCAAAAAAGTTTTTTTGCAAGACGATATAACCCAAACCAACAGGGATAAATATAACAGGCTTTTGCGTTACATTATCTTGCCCGACGGCACTAATTTTAACAAACTTCTTATTCAGCAAGGCTATGCCCACGAATATACTTATGACGTGCCATACCAATATCAAATTGAATTCAAGCAGGCACAAAAGGAAGCGCAGGATGCCAATCGGGGGCTGTGGGCTTTATGCCGTTGAGGTATTTATTTCTGTTGAGCCGTTTGTTTCTTTTGCTTTTTCGACCTGAGTAATTTTTTGCTGAATAAAAGAAATGGCATTTTTAATATCATCAAGGTCTTTTTGGATGTCTTCTACTTCTTCTTCTGCTTCTAGTTCTTCTTTTTCTTCTTCTAATTCTTTGTAGGTTTCAAGGATTGCTTCTCTGTTTTGTGTAATAAGGATAAAGGTGGAAAGAAAAATTGCCTCAAGCGATACAACCATAGTAAGCAGTCCATAAGGAAATTTGTCGAATGGGTGCAGGTATGGTTCGAGTATTCCATGATTTATCGCAATCCAGAGTCCAAACCAGATAATATGAAAGTACACAAAAGGCATGCTTCCGGAAAACGCGGTTACTATAGCAGCAATGTTTCCTTCGACTCCATGGAGCTTTCTTAAGAGCTTTTCCGGTTTTATCTCTTGGAGTTTTGAGGAGTGGATTTTTTCTTCAATTTTCTTTACCATATGTCTTATTGTAGAACGATGAATATATTTGTCAACCCCGCAATTTAAAAATTTTTATAAAATAATAATAGGGGTTGACAACTAGCAGTACCTATGCTAGAGTGCTAATATATTAATAAAAGTTTATGGAAAAAATAGTTCCTATTATTCCAATTAGAGACGGCATAATTTTCCCACATACCGATTCGGTGCTTACATTCGGCCGGCCCAAAAGCTTGTCTGCTTTAGAATTTTCTTTCCGTCAGGAGAGGACTGTTTGTTTTGCTTTGCAGAAAAATCCCCGGCTTAACGACCCAGCTTCGGCAGATTTGTTTGAAATAGGTACGCTTTCTCGAATCGAACGCATGATTCGAACCGACGGGGAAATAAATGCCCAAGTCCGTGGGCTTTCCAGGGTGAAAATTATTTCATACGAAGAGCATGCGTCGTATTTACTGGCAAAGGTTGTGGAAATTCCAGATATTGGTGATGAATCAGCTGAAGTTAAGGCGCTTTGCAACCATCTTACAAATGAATTTCGTCGGGCAATGAATTTGGGGAAGCCTGCCGATTTTTTAGTGTTTATGAATATCATGTCGGAAACTTCCCCAGCCGAACTTTCTGATCTTATTGCTTCAGTTCTCGACTTAAAACCGTCCGAGCGACAATCTTTACTCGAGGAAACTAGTGTTAGTGCCCGTCTAGAAAAAATTACCGAATATTTGGGACGTGAAATAAAAATATTAGAGATTGAGCGTCGTATTGCAAGTAAAACCCAGGAGAGATTCGAAAAAGGGGCTCGGGAAGCAATGCTTCGTGAGCGGTTAAAAACTATCGAAAAAGAATTGGGTGAAGGAGAAGAATCAGGCGATAAAGAACTTTTGGATAAGATAAAAAAAGCCGCCATGCCCCAAGAGGTTGAGGAGAAAGCTCGTAAAGAACTAAAAAAACTACAGCAGATGAATCAGTTTAACCCCGAAGCAGGGTATATTCGAAACTATCTTGATTGGTTGGTAAGTTTACCATGGAATGTAAAAAGCGATGGCACGGTCGATATTAAAGCAGCGGAAAAAATGCTTAACGAGGATCATTTTGGACTTAAAAAAGTAAAAGAGAGAATTATTGAGTATTTAGCGGTTCATAAATTGTCGGGCAAGATGAAAGGGTCAATACTTTGTTTTGCTGGGCCTCCGGGTGTGGGAAAAACATCGCTTGGTAAATCAATTGCCCGGGCTTTGGGGCGAAAATTTGTGCGGGTTTCTTTGGGTGGAATTAGGGACGAAGCAGAAATCAGAGGTCACAGACGTACCTATGTCGGAGCTCTGCCCGGCCGGATCATTCAAGGCATAAAAGATTCTAAGACAAAAAATCCGGTTTTTATGTTGGACGAAATAGATAAGGTTGGTACTGATTTTAGAGGTGATCCGTCATCGGCACTTTTGGAAGCATTAGATCCCGAGCAAAATAGTCAATTCTCCGACCACTATTTGGAAGTGCCTTTTGATTTGTCAGACGTGATGTTTGTTACAACGGCAAATATGCTCGATACTATTCCGCCAGCACTTCGAGACCGTTTGGAAATTATTCATTTTGCTGGATACACCCAAGATGAGAAATTCCATATCGCAAAAGATTATTTGCTCAAAAAACAACGCGAAGCCCATGGCTTGACAGATAACAATGTAGAGATAACAGATACGGCTGTGAGATTTCTTATAGACCGTTATACCCGGGAAGCAGGTGTAAGAAACCTTGAGCGACAGATTGCAACTGTCTATCGAAAAGTTGCAAAAATGGTTGCCGAAGGGAAGAATGTCAAAACAACTATTACACCTAAAAATATTCCAATATTGCTAGGAGCACCAAAGTATTCATCAACCATTGCCGAGAAAAAGGACGAAATAGGTATGTCTACCGGTCTTGCTTGGACCCAGGCAGGAGGAGACATTTTATTTATCGAAGTAGCGCTTATGCCGGGTAAGGGAAGCCTTATTATTACCGGGCAATTGGGTGATGTTATGAAAGAGTCAGTCCAGGCAGCAATGTCATATATTCGGTCTCGGGCAAAGGCACTGGGTTTACCCGATAATTTTTATCAAAAGCTCGACGTGCATATTCATGTGCCGGAAGGTGCTGTACCAAAAGACGGCCCATCTGCCGGTATAGCGATAACGACAGCAATTTCGTCAGCGCTTACAAAAATTGCGGTAAAACGAATCGTTGCTATGACTGGTGAGGTAACGCTTAGGGGTCGGGTTTTGGAAATTGGAGGACTAAAGGAAAAGGTTATCGCGGCGCACCGGGCAGGTATAAAAACAGTAATTGTACCAAAAGAAAATAAGAAAGATTTAGAAGATGTGCCACAGGAAGTGTTGAAGGATCTCAAATTTATTTTTGTTTCCCACATGGACGAAGTTTTGCGGATTGCCTTGGCAAAATCACTTGGCAAAACAGAAGTAGAGCAAGCAATTATGCGTCCAGTGCTGCACGCCCAAACCCCAACACAAATAAACTAATCTCTAATAGAGGACTTTGTAGCGGAGGTAGAGCTCGTTTTCGACTGTTTCATTTGAGACAAGTTTTAGTTTTATCTCGTTTGGTTCTAAAAGTAGTCCTTCAACCATTGTAATTGCTAGGTTTTCTGTATTTCCAAATATTCGTGGAGAAATAGTTATAAAAAATTCATCAAGAAGCTTTGCCCGAAGTAATGATGCAATTACATGAGGACCTCCGTCTACAAAGACAGCTTTTGCGTTTTTTTGTTTAAGATATTCAACAAGTTTGGTAGTGTCTTCTTGGAAAATCGTAGCACTATATCCATAGGAATTTTGCAAGGCATCATTAAGCTGATTATCTGGATGTTTGGTAAGTATTAGGTATTCAGGAATTCTTGTTTTTCCATTAATCTCTCGGAGTTTTTTGAAAGGTTCAGAATAAATCGTATCAATGGTATATTTTGCAAAACGGATCGCGGTGTTTTTTCCGTCAATTATGACATCGGCAAAAGATCGTAAGTATGTAAATGTTTCGTAGTCGGTTTTACTCGCAATTGGCCAGTACCCTTTTTTATTTATGTATACTTTGCCGTCCAAAGTTTGAGCGAAGCTGGTGTAGAAAAAAGGGCGGTCTGGGTTTTTTGGCAGGGAAAGATTTTGATAGGGCATAAATTTATTTTGAGTATAGCCTCTTGTTTTTTGTATGTCAACAAATTATCATATATATATGAATGGGATACCAATTAATAGGCTGTTAGATTTGTCTGGAAAAACAGTTATTGTAACAGGGGCTGTAGGAATTGGTTTTGGCATTGCATATCGTTTGGCCCAAGCAGGCGCCAATGTTGTGATTGCAAGTAAAAACGTGCAGGAGGCAGCTGAATCTGCAGTAAAACTTACCGAAAAAGGGTGGAAAGTAAAAGCCATTCAAACAGATGTTTCTTCTGAAGATGATGTTAAAAAAATGGTTACAGAAACAGTGCAAGCATTTGGTGGTATAGATATTTTAGTTAATAATGCCGGTATTTTTCCCTCGATTCCTGTTTCTCAAATGACTTTGCAAGATTTTGAAGCAGTGCTGGCAATTAATCTTAAGGGTGTTTTTCTTTGCACAAAGTATGCAACCGAACAGATGATTAAGCAAGGGAGGGGCGGAAGGATTATTAACATTACCTCAATCGATGCATTGCATCCGTCTACAGTTGGTCTTGCGCATTACGATGCGTCAAAGCATGGCGTGTGGGGGTTTACCAAAAATGTCGCGTTGGAACTTGCGCCACATAAAATTTGGGTCAATGCGATTGCTCCGGGGGGTATTTTAACTCCTGGAGTACAAAAATTGCAGGCGGCAATGCCTGCTCCTCAAGGGGTAGATATGTCAAAAGTGCTGGAAAATTTCCTTGCAAAAATTCCCATGCACCGTATGGGAGAGCCGGATGATATTGGTAAGGTTGCCCTCTTTTTGGCATCGGATATGGCATCTTATATGACAGGTAGTCAAATAGTTGTTGATGGTGGGGTGCTACTTTCCTAAAATTGCAAAAAATTTACCGAAAATTTGACACCTTTTAATTTTTTTCTTCGGGGTCGTAGTCTTAGATACTTTATTGTTAAAAAAAATTATGGTAATATCTAAGAAGTGGGGAGCTTGTAATTCAGGCTGAGAGTTTCGATTGAATCGAAAGACCCTTTGAACCTGTTCAGGTAATGCTGACGGAGGGATTTTTCAAAATTTATTCCGTACTTACCTAGTAAATAATAGCTCGGTTTTTGTATTTTTAGGTTTTTCATCAAAACATAACTTCTCGTACCCCTTTTTACAATATGGGGTTAGAACAAGTAAAACAGTATCGAAATAACGTCAAAGAAATGGTACGACCAAAAGAAAGGCATGGTTTCCAAGCACGTTTTCTTCGTGCGTTCCGACAGCCACCAATTCAAGGAATTTTATTTGCAAATGGGGATTGGACACCGCTATTTTTAGAAGGTGTGGAAAAAGTGGATGCTGCTTGTAGACAAAGGCAAATTTGTGATCACGGCTTAGGACACATTATGCAAGTATCAGAAAATGCACTAATACTTATGGATGCCGTACAAGCTAATGTGAGTTATTCTGTCTTTTCTGATGCAGAGGTACTTTTTCCAGTACTGCTTCACGATATGGGTTATGGATTCAAAACAGTAGCATGGCAGGGTCAACATGCAACAAACCATCCAGAGCGAGGAGCAGATGTTATGGAACGATTCGGAAGGCAAGTATTGTCTAAAACTATTGATTCAGATCATCAATCACTTCAAATACTACAAAAACATGCTCCTTTATACCATGCAGCTATTTCAGGTACTACAATGACAATGCTTACCTATGTAAAAGAGTGTATGGGGGTGGAACGTATTACTCCACAAATGTTTTTTCCATTGATTGTTATGGTTGCTGATAAATTGGATTATTTTAGAGACGAACGAGTTGATGGACTTAAGGCACCTAGACAATACGAAGATAATCCATATTTCTTCCTTGCTGATGCTATTCAGTCCTATGAAGTAACATGTGACGAGAATAAATTACGGTATATGGTTACATTGAAAAAAAACTTTTATGTACCATCTGGATCAGGAGGATTTATTTTGGATTTTCGGACATGGCAAGCTGAGGCTATGCGCCATTACGGCGCAGTGTGGACTTTGATAGAAGCGTTTGCAAATTTGCTAGGTAAAGGTTTTCTAGTATTAGAAGAAAGGACATCACCTGGAGGGTGATTTAGCTTTGCACCTTATCGTTGTGAACGTTTACGAAAAAATTCGAATCTCCTTTACGCTATTGCGGTAGTCGGCCGCTGCGGCGGCCTCCTGCTCTTTTTAGCGCTCGGCCTTGTGGCCTCGCTCTGGTATTGTTTGCGCGCGCGTCGGTCGCTTCGGGCGACCGGGACCGAGGAATAAGAAAAAAACGTCAATTGAAATTATAGAGCATATTGCATTCCGTATCAACCCACCCACCCTTTTGAAAAGGTGGCGGCACCCCCGCTTTTGGGCGAGTGGGCTTCCTTGGGGAAGCCTCGCCAATGTAAGAAGATTTCTAGTATCGCTTTACAGTCTCTTACGAGCTAAAGAAAAATCTCGTACCGCCTGCCGTTGCGGGGGTATTCCGTTTTCCGCCCCCGCCTTTCTTATCTTACCGCTTCCTGTTCATGTTGTTTTGGGGTAGCTCGGTTGGCTCGCCCCGCAGGTTCATAAATCTAGGTAAATCTCGCGGGGCTAGCGATGTCGGGCACACTCTTCGAACATCTGTACTCCCGTCATAGTTATCTGTCGTGCGCCCTCCTTTTAGCAGGGACTCCATGAAGGGGCGGGGACGGCGGAATGTCGCCACCCGGAGACCAAAAAAAACTCTACAAAATTTGAAATTTACAGCAGATATCAACGATTAGATTGATTTGACGACCTTTTCTCCGCAGCTCCCCGCAGCGCTGCGGGCTGCGGGTAATTAGCCTCCCGCAGCTCCAAAACTGCCAACCCGCAGTGGCCTGCCGCACGGCCTCCCGGAGCAAAGGTGCTAGCCTGCCGCAGCTGCGGGTATTGACTCCCGTTCCTCTATCCTGCCATACTGATTTAATCATGCCCTACACCAAAGAAGAACATCAACAGGTAGCACAAGAAGCAGCTCGGGATCAATTCGGCCACTTTTCCAAAAAGCCCCCTTTACCTAATTCTTCCAATCCACCAAATCAAACAGTCAACATTAAAGTAGACACTCCTCAGAAACCTTCAAATTCAGATCAGCTCGTTTCTCTCAACATCAAAAATCCTCTTACCTATCTTACGCATTACATTAACAAACTCATCGGTAAACCTATCACCATTAAAATTCCACCACTTTTTGCTCTCCCGGTTGTCGTTGCTTTGTTGGGTATTGTTCCAGCATCGTTTGGTCTTGGAAAAGTAGCTCAAAAACAAGAAATAGCAGCATTGCCAACCCCAACACCAATTGTTATCATCCAACCAACTGCCACCCCGGCGCCAGTGTTAGTTTCCAGAATGGGAACCATCAAAGCAACGTATCAAGTGGAATCGTTACTTAATTCTTCACCAAGTATTACTGTCGCACCAACAGATACACAGTCTTCTTCATCTGCAACACCAACACAAATTCCACCTACCCCAACACCAGTCCCCACCCGTTTTGTTTTAGAAAAAGGCGAAACAATCACTTTCCTTATTGCTCCCACCGTCAATCTTTCTTCCTACCTCAACCGTAAAGTACTTATTACCGGGTTGTACGACAAAACAAAAAATACATTACAAGTCAGTAAATCCTCCGACATCGAAATCCTCCCATAAAAAACAACCTGTTTTATTTCCTTATAAGGCTATCTAAAATGTAATAATTTTGCTAGAATTGATCCAGTTATATGAAATTATCTGATAATGAAAAACGAGATGTAATAAAGTACCTGGAATCCGATAAGCCTCTGCCCGATAAATACAGATTTCTCCTTTTTGATGATGACCGCGAAGTTGAACTAGTATGGAATGGCAAAACAAATGAGGTTTCTAATGTTGTTCTCCCTTTTCAAACCATTGAGCATATTGATGAGCCAAGAAGCGAAGCAGAGATTAAAATGCAGCGATCCCTTTTTGATACTTTAGGGCATCAAATACAAGGCTGGACAAACAAACTTATCTGGGGTGATAACAAATTAATTCTTTCTTCACTTTAAAATGGTCCTCTCCGTAAAGAAATTGAAGCTCAAGGTGGTATAAAACTAATTTATATTGATCCACCATTTGACGTAGGCGCTGATTTTTCAATGAATGTTCAAATTGGGGATGAAGAATTTACCAAAAAGCCGTCAATTATAGAGGAAGTTGCCTATCGTGATACTTGGGGTAAAGGTGCCGATAGTTTTATCGCAATGATTTACGAGCGCTTATTATTAATGTGTGATTTATTAGCTGATGATGGGAGTATTTATGTGCATTGCGACTACAGAGTCAGTGGATATATAAGATTGGTTTTAGATGAAGTGTTTGGTAAAGAAAAAATAAGAAACGAGATAATTTGGAGTTACAAAAGTGCCGGTATGTCTACAAGCACTTTTCCAAGGAAACACAATAGTATTTTCTATTATTCTAAATCAGAAAATCCAATTTTTAATCCAATTTATGTACCTCATGCGGAAAAAGTATTAAAGAGATTTCAAAGAGATGAGCACGGTCCCTATCAACTTGTAAACGGAAAAAAATACTATGCAAATGCATTTGGAAAACCAATAGAAGATGTTTGGGAAATCATTTTTGCAAACAGAGATGGGCAAAGGACAGATTATCCTACACAGAAACCAGAGGCATTGCTCGAAAGGATTATAAGAGCGTCTTCAAACGAGAGAGATCTTGTTGCAGATTTTTTTGTTGGTTCAGGAACAACTTTAGCTGTGGCTGAAAAACTTGGTAGAAAGTGGATTGGTTCTGATTTAGGAAGGTTTGCTATTCATACTACTCGTAAAAGAATGATTGGAGTTCAGAGAGAGCTTAAAAAAGAGGGTAAGGATTTTAGAGCATTTGAAATTTTGAATATAGGAACATATGAAAGAGATTTGTTTATCCAAGTAAATCCAGATTTAAGAGAGGAGGAAAGACAGCGACAACAAGATATAAAGGAAAAGGAATTTATTAAATTGATACTATCAGCGTATAAAGCGCAATCTGTCGATTCATTTTTAACTATGGTTGGTAAAAAGAGAGATCGACTTGTTGCGATAGGGCCTATTAACTTCCCTGTTTCCGCAGATTTTTTACATCAGGTGGTAGTTGAATGTATAGAGAAAAATATTACAAAGGTAGATGTATTGGGTTTTGATTGGGAAATGGGATTCGAAGTAGATCAGTTTAAAAATCAAGGAGTCGATATACAACTCAGAGTAATACCTCGAGAGGTATTTGATAAGAGAGCTGTTGAAAAAGGACAGGTGAAATTCTACGAGGTCGCATTTATTGAAGTGAAACCTATCATAAAGAAAAATACTGTGGTAATTGAGTTGTGCGATTTTAGTGTTTTTTATAACCAGGATGATACAGGTGAAGTTGAAGAAAAGTTAAAATCTGGGGGAAGCAAAGTTATTATTGAAAATGGTCAAGTTATAAAACTTAGTAAAGGTAAGGATTCAGAGGTTATTAATCGCGAGATTTTAACAACAAAATGGACAGATTGGGTTGATTATTGGGCAGTCGATTTTAGTTTTGAAAGTAAGAAAGAAGTTGTGAGAGTGAAAAAAGGAAAACCATCTCAACAAAAACTGGATAGAAGTGTTGATCCACAACAAATGAATCTGGATGATTTTGAAGAAACTTGGACAGGGAACTATATTTTTGAAAATGAATGGCAGTCATTTCGCACAAAAAAAGATCGAAATTTGGAATTAGTATCAGCATCGAAAGAAGTGACAAAAGGACGACGTAAAATCGCAGTCAAAGTTGTTGATATTTTCGGTAATGATACAACAAAAGTTATTGAGGTAAATATATAATTATGAAAAAAAATAATTCAATGATAATGCGTCATATTATAGAGGTAAGGCTAAAAAATCGCCTATTCAGATTTATTGATATTAAAGGAGATTTAATAGAATTTCTCATAAAAGAAACTAAGTATGAGAATGTAAAACTTGCACAGAATAGAATCGATGTTGCTTCAAAAGACTTATCAGAAGCAATTTTCTTTAGCTGGGAAAACTTTGGTTTTCAAATTGATGCAGTGGATGATTTTAAATCATTTAAAGAAAAAAATCATATTTTGTTTTCTGTGTTAAAGAAATACGGTAAGTATAATTTTAGCAAAGTCTTAAGAATAGGAACAAAATCTTCTATTTTGATTCATCAAAAAGGTAAGGGAATAGATGTAATAAAAGAAAAATACAAGGAATTATTTTTTAAGAATAATAAAAAGCTAGAGGAAAATATTGGATTTAACTTAACTGACGTAGGGTATTTCTTTCAAGATCTGGAAAAAAATGGAAATAAACTAAATCTCCTCTCGGGACCAGTCACTAAAACTGAGGCCATAAATAGATTTTTCGACGGAAAGGAAAAATATAAAACATATTCTAAGGAAAACGGGATTTACCTTGATATTGACTTTTATCAACTTGAAGAACAAGAAATAAGTGATTTAGATAAGTTAAAGGACAAGATTGATAAAAACATAGATTCGATAGAAAAAATATTTCAGGGATTTATGAAATATATTGAGGATAAATAATGGAAGCCGAAAATACATCATCAACTCAAGGATCAGATCAAACAGGATATATTCCTGTTAGTCCTAGCACTGACTCTAAGGGATCAACTTCAACAGAAACTCAAAATTCTAATGATAAGTTTGGTATTCAATATATAAAACCTTTAATCGAATCATTACAAGATAATTTAGCTTTTTCTGCTGTTTTATTGAATATTATCGGGTATATAATAATTTCTTCATTTGGGCATATGGATAACATAGGAGCCTATGTTAGGTATGTTATTTTTTTATTATTGAATTTTATACTTTATAAATTTTTAGGGAAAAACAAAATTGAGATAGGTTTTAAAAATATTAATTTGTTCTTAATCATCGGTATTTTAGTACTATCCGTTTTTGTTTTGGTAGAACATGATATTTTTATTTTGGTTTATAGAAGCATAGTTAATATAATTTCTAAAAAATAATATGGCATTACATAAAGATTTTCCAAAAGATCCATACGTTATTTTAGATCCAAACATAAGATGGTTTCCTGCTGTTGAGGACTTAAGAGAAAAAGGTGGTTATGAAAGACTTTTACCTCCCTTTATTTCGGAGTTACGTAAAAAAGTAAAAGAGTGGCGTAACAGTAATTATGCAGATGCTTCTGAAACTTCAAAAGCTCTTTTGAATTGGTGGTTCAAAGAGGAGCATGCAATATTTGACCTAAATGGTGTATCTATTCCTTTTAGATATTATTTTTCCCAAAGAGAAGCAGTGGAAACTGTAATATGGCTATACGAAGTTGCAAAAGTTAAAAGTAAATACGACTTAATTAGATTTGATTCATTGGGTAGAGTAAGTCCGAATATGTTTGATGAAGACTGGCTTAGATTTGTCATTAAAATGGCAACAGGCAGTGGAAAAACAAAAGTAATGAGTTTAGTTTTAGCTTGGGCATATTTTCATAAACTTTATGAACTAGATTCTAAACTGGCACGCAATTTTTTACTTATTACTCCAAATATTATCGTGCTTGAGAGAATTAAAAATGATTTTACGGGTTTGAAAATCTTTCATGAAGATCCAGTACTTCCAGAAAATGGGTATGGTGGACAAAATTGGCAAGATGATTTTCAAGTCACTCTACATCTACAAGATGAGGTAGGTGTAATATCCCCGACCGGAAACATTTTCTTAACAAATATTCATCGCATTTTTGAAGGAGATATTAACGGATTCAATCCCGAAGACGAAGACAGTATGAACTATTTTTTGGGACCAAAACCAGTTGGTAAAACTAACGACTCAAAAGTAAATTTAAGTGAGATCGTCCGTGAAATTGATGAGTTGATAGTTATTAACGATGAGGCACACCATATTCATGACGAAAAATTGGCTTGGTTTAAATCAATCCAGGATATTCATAATAAACTCAAATTAAAAGACGGCGAATTAGCATTACAGATAGATGTAACAGCAACCCCCAAGCATAACAATGGAAATATCTTTGTCCAAGTCATATCTGACTATCCGCTAGTTGAAGCGATCCATCAAAGAGTTGTAAAAAACCCAGTTTTACCAGATCAAGCCAGCAGGGCAAAACTAAAGGAAAATAAAAGTTCTCTATTTACTGAAAAGTACGAGGATTATATTAATCTTGGAGTTATTGAATGGAAGAAAACTTACGAGGAACTATTAAAGGCTGGTAAAAAATCAATTCTATTTATAATGACTGATGATACAAAAAACTGTGATGAGGTAGCACAGTATTTAGAGAAAACATACCCTGAATTTAAAGGTGCAGTGCTAACAATCCATACTAATAAAAGTGGTGAGATTTCTGAATCAGTCCAAGGCAAAGATGAAAAAGAACTTATCAAATTAAGAGAACAAGCTAATACCATAGATAGTTTAGAAAATCCTTTTAAAGTCATTGTATCCGTTTTGATGCTTAAAGAAGGATGGGATGTAAAAAATGTAACGACTATCGTTGGGCTACGAGCATATTCGTCAACCGCTAATATTTTACCTGAACAAACTTTAGGTAGAGGTTTAAGAAGGATGTTTTTTGGCAGAGAAGATATTGAAGAATATGTGAGTATTATTGGTACTCCGGCATTTATGGATTTTGTTGAATCTATCAATGTTGAAGGCGTGATACTCGAAAAAAGGGCAATGGATATAGGGGCAAAACTGATTACACCAATTGTTGTTGAGGTTGATAATGAAAATGTTAAAAAGGATATTGAGAAGCTCGATATAGAATTACCTATCCTTACTCCACGCATTCAGAGAGAATATAAAAATCTTTCAAATCTCGAGGTTTATAAATTCAAGCATAAAAAATTGCCTGTTAAACAGTTTAGCGAGAAAGAGAAAAAGGAAATAATTTTTAAGGAGGTCGTGGCTGATAAAATCCATCACACAACAGTTTTAGATACGAATATAGAACCAAGTTATCAAAGTGCAATCGGATTTTTTGCTCAAACAATTATGAGAGAACTACGTTTATTTGGCTGTTACGATATTTTATTTGGACACGTCAAAGAATTTATTAGAGATTATTTATTTGAGAGAGAAGTTAATTTAGAGGACCTAAATATTCTTCGCAATTTATCTGAACCAGAGATCACAAAAACTATTACAGAAACTTTTAAAAAAGAAATAAACGATTTAACAATTGAAGATAAGGGTGATGCAGAAATAAAAAATTATATAAAAATAAGCAACTGTAAGCCATTTGTAGTTAATGATAATGCTTACTTACTTCCTAAAAAAAGTGTATTTAATAAAATCGTCGGTGATAGTAATTTCGAGCTCCAATTCGCCGATTTTCTTGAAGGATGCGAGGATATTTTATCTTTTGCTAAGAACTATTTTGAGATACACTTTAAAATTGATTACAAAAACTCAGACGGGTCAATCGCCTATTACTACCCTGATTTTTTTGTGAAGAAGGACAATAGAATTGTTTATATTATTGAAACAAAAGGTAGAGAAGATTTAGATGATTCCTTAAAAGTTAAAAGACTAAAACAATGGTGCGAAGACGCTAATAAAAGACAAAACAAAATTCAATATAAGATGTTGTATATAAAAGAAGAAGAGTTTGAAAAATATAAACCACAAAACTTTAAAGAGTTGATTGAGATATGTAAATAAATGATTCAATTATTATGGTAAACAAAAATACAAAAGCAAACTAATCCATTAGCTTAAGCCCTACGGCCTAACACGGGGAGAAACCAGAATTGTCGAAAACGGTTGATTCTCTTTGATACAGTAGTTACTACTTGACAAACTATATGTGGAGTTTTATCATTTTTTGTATACTATATGTAGTAGTAAAGAGGGGGTGATTAGAATGCCAAAATTTGATACTAATGCACAAAATATGCCAGGTCATGCAGCACGAACTCAACGTGGTCAGCTTCGAAGAATTCGAAGCGATACTCAAATGGACACACTAGAGAAAAGGTATGGGGTTGATTTTGGAGTACGCGATGACATGGAATGGGGAACGTTCAAGGAGCAAACAGGTGTTGATTCTTTAAAGGAAGCTCTTCAAAGAACCCATTAATAATCTTCCAGACATAAGGTCGTGGTATCGAAGATCGCTTTTGGAGATGGTTTGAGGACGGTCATGAAAGATATTGTTGGGACAATCCATAAATGAAGCATTTTGATTTTCGTCATATATATAAAAACCTCTGCAATTTGATATAGAAATTGTCAGTTGCAAAACTACTTAAAACTGTTATATTAAAACGGTACTCAAACTTTTCCTCTCGGCTTTTTAATGGCCATCTTAGACAGATCCGAGAGGGTTTGATTACAACTATGGTGGCCATTTGAAATTTTTCAAAAGTTCTTTCACATTTTTGCGTTTTTACTCCAATAGGAATTGGAACGAGCCGACAGTTTCAGAGCTACGGCCACAAGGCCGAGCTCTAAAAAGAGCAGGAGGCCGCCGCAGCGGCCGACTACCGCAATAGCGTAAAGGAGATTCGAATTTTTTCGTAAACGTTCACTGATTTTGTTTTTTCAGAATTCCCCCAGGATTGGCTCTGGCTGCCCCCATTCAGCCAGAGCTCCAGGAAGCCCCGATTGAAAGTGAGAACAAGCTGCCGATTCGCTCGAAGAAGAAAAAACGCAAAAATGTGAAAGAGCAAGGAGAAACTACCATGAAATATATCGTATACTGCCGAAAATCTACAGACGAAAAAGATAAACAGGTCTTATCTATTGACCAGCAAATTGCAGAGCTAAAAGAATTTTCCAAACGAGAGCATTTAGAGATAATTGATTTTGTAATAGAAGCTAAAACTGCAAAAGTTCCTGGTCGAGAGCAATTTGCCATCCTTTTAAGAAGAATAGAAAAGGGAGAAGCGCAAGGGATAGTTTCCTGGCATCCTGACAGGTTAGCTCGTAACAGCATAGATGGTGGAAGAATCATTTACTTACTTGATACTGGAAAGTTGCAAGATCTCAAATTCCCTTCGTTCTGGTTTGACAGTACACCACAGGGAAAATTCATGTTAAACATTGCTTTTGGACAAAGTAAGTATTATGTCGATAATTTAAGTGAAAATGTCAAAAGAGGAATGAGACATAAACTACGGCTTGGTATATGGCCATTAAAAGCCCCTTTAGGATACATAAATGATTCGAATACAAAAACAATTCGATTAGATTCAGAAAAAGCAAAGATCATTAAAAAAGCTTTTGAGTTATTTGCAGAGGACAAAAAGTCATATACAGAAATATCTCTTTATCTTCACAAACTTGGCATTAGCAGAGCAGGTACAAAACATGCTGGGGAACCTTTGAAAGTATCAACAGTAAAGAAAATGCTCACTAATAGATTCTACATTGGTATTCTGCGCTATGGCGGTGAATACTACGAAGGAAAACACGAGCAATTCATTTCAAAAGAGTTATTTCAACAAGTCCAAAAGCTTGTGCCAAAGATAAAACGACCACGACAATATGGCCATGATTTTGCATACAGTGGTCTAGCAAAGTGTGGAGAGTGCAATGCTGCAATCACATCAGAAAAACACACCAATTACTACAAAAACGGCACAACCCAAACATTTATCTATTACCGATGCACAAAAAAGCTCAAGCCATGTACGCAAAAGTATGTTTCAGAAAGTGAAATACAGTCTCAAGTCAGAAAACTTCTTTTAGATGTGGCCTTGCCCGAAAAATGGGGTAAGCAATGGCTTGAGTGGTTAGAGAGAGATGAAAAGTTAGAAAGCGTATCAACAAAACAAAATGTAGAAAAACTGGAACAAGAAGTAAAGACATTAGATCAAAAACTCAACAAACTACTCGATGCTTACTTAGAAGGAGTAATTGAAAGCGAGGTATACAAGAAAAAGAAAAACGAAATCTTCGAAGAAAAGTTAAAACTAAATGAGGAAATATCAAAAATACAAACCGACGGTTCGAGCTGGCTCGAACCTATGCGGGAGTTCGTAGAAAGGGCGTCAAGCTTAGAAAAAATCGCGCGCGCAAACAATACTAACGAAGAATTAGCTTCTTTCGTTAAAACTGTCGGCTCGAACTTCTTTCTCACGAATCGGCAGCTTGTTCCCACTTTCAATCGGGGCTTCCTGGAGCTCTGGCTGAATGGGGGCAGCCAGAGCCAATCCTGGGGGAATTCTGAAAAAACAAAATCAGTGACCCGGGTGATATCTTAAACAGACTGGAAGGCTTTTTCAAATTGTTCCTTCAGGAAG
>CAZIZQ010000004.1:0-39695 GCA_964544105.1 uncultured Gammaproteobacteria bacterium
AAAAAGAGGCTGACGAGATTATTGTCCCAACGACAAGCGGACAAATTGCCATTCTTCCTAACCATGTCCCACTGGTTACTCAAATTGCCCAGGGCGAGCTGGTAATTAAAGAAAACGGTAAAGACTTTTTGTTTGGTATCACAGGCGGATTTTTAGATGTAAATAATAATAAAATCTCTATTTTGGCCGATTATGCTGTGGAAAGCGACTCGGTAAACGAAACAAAAGCCAAAGAGGCAAAAGAAAGAGCCGAAAAACTGATGAAGGAAAAATTGTCCGAGCGAGACATGGCACAACTTGAAATCCAGCTTCGCAGGTCGATTCTGGAATTAAAAGTTGCAGGACGGAAAAGAAAAGTACTATAATACGATCACGATGCAACCAGCATTCTATGATCCCAATATTTCCTTTGATGAAAACTTTGCCAAAGGTCCGCCAATTCTTTCCCAAAATTTAAAGATTCCAAAACGAGAAATAAAAAAAACATATAAATTTTTAGGATTCGATGTTAACCTTCCTTTTGGCATTCCTGCTGGACCGCTCCTAAACAGCCAATTTCTAAAAGCTGCCTTTGATTGGGGATATGACGTATCATGTTATAAAACTGTTAGGGCGGCTTTTTTTCCTGCCCACCCATTCCCAAATGTGGTATCGGTCGACGTAAAAGGAGATCTTCATCCCGAAAAACTACGCCAAGTGGTGGCAAATAGCAATAACCAGACAAAAGACAATATAAAAAATATAACCATTACCAATTCATTTGGTGTTCCGTCCCAAAATCCCAATATTTGGCAACCCGACGCGCACAAAGCCGTATCCTACGAAAAAAAAGGACAACTAATGATTTTAAGTTTTATGGGTACTGTCAAAGAAAACCAAACCCAAGACGAATTTATTGCCGACTTTGCACATACTGCAAAATTGGCCAATGACACAGGAGTAAAAGTATTGGAAGCAAATCTTTCATGCCCAAATATCGGCAATGAAGGTCTTGTTTGCTACAACCTGGAAGTTACCCAAAAAGTCTGCAAAGCCATCCGAGAAGCAATTGGCAACACCCCGCTTATACTAAAAGTTGGGCATTATAAATCGGATAAAGATATCGAAAGCTTAGCTGAAATTGCAAATACTTATGCTAATGCAATTTCTGCAATAAATACTTTACAAGTTGAAGTTGTTGACAAAAAAGGCCAGCAGGCGCTTCCGGGAAAAAATAGGTTACGCAGTGGCGTTGGCGGCGCGGGCATTAAATGGGCAGGACTTGAGATGACAACAAAACTTAACTTAATTCGAAAGAAAAAAAGGTATTCATACGAAATTATTGGTATTGGGGGCGTTATGAATCCAAACGATTATTTTGAATACCGAAAGGCTGATGCAGATGTAGTCCAATCAGCAACCGCTGCCATGTGGGATGCCAACTTAGCCCACGACATTTGGAAAAAAGAGAATAATCTATGACCTTTCAACAAAAATTACTTTCAATAATTCAAAAGAATAACTCCCTTCTTTGTATCGGGCTGGATACCGATATTGATAAAATTCCAAAAAACCTCAAAAATGAACCCGAACCACTCTTTGCCTTTAACAAAGCAGTTATTGATGCCACGACAGATTTAGTCTGCGCTTACAAACCAAACATTGCCTTTTACGAAGCAGAAGGAATCAAAGGACTAGAGCAACTCAAAAAAACAATCGAATATGTTCAAAACAACTATCCGGAAATTCCGGTGATTTTGGATGCCAAACGAGCCGATGTCACAAACACTGCCAAACTATATGCAAAAGCATTATTTGAGTACTGGCGGGCCGATGCTGCAACTATCTTCCCATTCTTAGGTAAAGATACTGTTGAACCATTTACTAAATACAACGATAAATCTCCAATAATTATTATAAAAACATCCAACAAAGATGCATCTGCATTTGAAAATTCAGATGTGGCAGAAAAAGTTAAAAAATGGATGTTGCCAAATATATCGCTGTTTGTTGGCGCCACAGATCCAAAAACCATACAGCATGTACGAACTCTCTTTCCCCAAAGTCCAATTTTGACTGCGGGAATCGGAGCACAAGGAGCTTCTGTAGAAAAAGCTGTCAAAGCAGGAATTGATAAAAATGGCAATAATTTAATCTGCAATAGTTCACGAGAAATAATCTATGCAGATAATCCAAGAGAAAAAGCAGAAAGTATTAGGGATATAATAAACTCATACCGATGAAAAACATCCTAGATATTCTAAAAGAAACAGGCGCACTAATTACCGATGACCATTTTGTCTATACATCTGGCAAGCATGGCTCGGTCTACATTAACAAAGACGCAATTTACCCCCACACCGAAAAAGCATCGGAAGTTGGCATGCTTTTTGCAGTAGAATTAAAAGATAAAAATATCGACGTTATTGTTGGCCCAATGATTGGTGGAATTATTTTATCCCAGTGGACTGCATTCCATCTATCAAAATTACAAAATAAAGAAATTTTAAGTGTCTACACCGAAAAAGATGCAAATAATAACCAAGTTTTCGGACGACGCGGATACGAAAAATTAGTAACAGGCAAAAATATTTGTATTGTCGAGGACCTAACAACCACCGGAGGGTCTGTCGCAAAAGTAGTGACAACGGTCAAAAATGCAGGTGGCAATGTTGTACTGGTCGGAGTAATGATCGACAGGAGCAAATCTGGCATGACCGAAAATATTATTGGCGCGCCTTTTTTTACCCTGGGCGCACTACCAGCCGAAGCATATGATGCATCTGACTGCCCGCTTTGCAAAGAAGGGAAATCAATCAACACAAAAATCGGCCATGGCAAGAAGTTTTTGGAACGTTGAGCCCACGATCGGATTTGAACCGATAACCTGCGGTTTACGATACCGCTGCTCTACCGTTGAGCCACGTGGGCATGATTTTTATTGTATATGACTCGTTCACGATTATCAAGAAAACTTGAAAGCAAAACAAAACAATCTATTTTTTTTACCCTTTTGGGCACTATTATCGTTTTAGGGCTTATTGCAAAATTTGGCATTCCTGTAATTGCAGAAGTAAGTTTTTTTCTCTTTGAAAATAAAAACACCCAGGACCAAACAGCCAAAAAGAAACAAATATTTGTCTCCCCGCCCGAACTCGACGCTCTCCCTAATGCCACTAATAGCGCCACAATTACCGTCTCGGGTGCTGCCCAAGAAAACCAGGAAATCACCCTTTACCTAAATGGTAAACTCGAAGAAAAAACATTCGTCGAAGACTCCAAACGATTTACCTTTACTAACATTTTACTTAAAGATGGAGAAAATCTTATCCAGGTAAAAGCCACGCAAGACAAAGAAGAAAGTGACTTTTCTAATTCTTATACTATTGTCCTAACCAAAAAAGCACCAACACTTACAATCGAATCACCAAACGACAAGCAATCATTTGGCAAAGATGACAAACAAATTATGGTAAAAGGGAAAACCGATGCCGGAAATAAAATAACTGTCAACGACCTTTGGGCAATTGTTGATAACGACGGAGTATACGAATACAACCTGCCACTACATGCGGGAGAAAACAAAATTAAAGTTGTGGCAACTGACCAGGCAGAAAATAAAACCGAAAAAGAAATTACTGTGACGTATAATCAATAATTGCTAACTCTATAAAAAGAAACTCCAAAATAAACGGATAAAACAGACTATTAATAAACAAAGCATTCACAAAAAGCCCGATAACTGTGGAAATAACAACAATACGTAACCACTGGTTGTCATGCTGAACTTGTTTCAGCATCTGCCGTATTATCGCATACCAAAAATACAAATAAGCAGATAGTCCAACAATGCCCGTTGTTGCTAAAACAAAAAGAAAGCTGTTATCTGTACCTGCACCTGCGTGATTTTCTCTTGTTGTCTCCACCAAAAACCCGCGCTTTTCCTGCTCGTACCGGTAAGTATTAAACCCAACGCCAAAAATTGGATTATCTTTAATAATGGTTATCGCCTGATCCATTGCTAAAATTCTGGCATTGGATGAAGTTGTTCTTAACAAATTTGTCCCTTCTGATTTGGGAGAAAGAAAAAATAAAATAGGAAGCAACAAAACAAGACCTATTACCCAAAACAATAATTTTTTCTGTTTTTTCACCAAGAAAAAAACTATTAAGGAAATACCCAACATAATATAGGCACTTCGAGAATAGGTAAGAAAAATTGCTCCCAATGTCAAAACACCCAATAATCCATACCAATATTTGTTATTACTTTTTTCAAAAACCATTCCCAAAACAAACATAAAATACATTACAAAAAAGGCTCCGGCAAAATTTGGATCTAAAAATGTACTAAACATTCTGTATAAATGCTCATCCCACCCGGCATAATACAAGTTCCGAAGATCGGAATAAAAAAAGTATTGTATATATCCAAATAACAAAAACAGAAAACCTGCAACAGTCAAAAATACTGGTATTCTTTTTTTGAAAGAATTGGAAAAACCATAAACCAATGGCAATAACAACAACAAAAAGACAAACCTCAAATAATACAACGCTGCTACATATAGCTGCCCTAAGTCGTAGTTAAATATATTAACTGCCAGAGACAATAAGAATACTCCTGCAAGAAAAAGAATTGGGCGAAAAAGATAATGATTTCTATTTTTCAGAAATAATGGGACAGAACAAACAGCAAGAATACCAATTACAATGTCGCTTGGGTGAATACTGACATTCGGAAAAAGATGCACCCGCAAGGCTTCGCCTTGCGGAAACAGAAATAGAAAAAAAAGAAATGCTATTTTTGCAAAGAAGTTTTTTTGTCCCATAGCTGCCATAGTTTTCCCCGCACCAAATACGAATGAAAACTCATGAGCATTGCTACTACTAATCCAGGTATTCCATCTAGAAAACCGCGTTTGAAAAAGAAATTCATAATAAACTTTGCCTTTGGATAAAAAATAATATCCCACACATGCACTTTTACGCCTTTTTTATATAATTCCTGCGCCCGGATAGTAGTGTAATAATTAATTTCCTCAAGAAATTCAGCTACCGTCTGATGGGGATAATGAAAGAGAGGATTTTTAAACTCCACAATTTTCCCTTTTACTTTCCATGTCTCGTGGACGTGCCTCACCCATTTCCCCGCGTTTTTCCTAGCAAGTCTCACCAATCGCACATTACCGTTTTCCCCGTGCAAAAGCTGCTTTCCCCACATGGTATCAATTCGGCGCATGGAAAAACCTTGAATAAAATCTACATCTTTTTGATGAATGGAACTATTAATTTCAAACGTGAGGGACTCCGACACCCGCTCATCGGCATCAACAAACAAAACCCAATCCCCTTTTACCTCGTCTAAAGCAAAATTTCTCTGTTTGGCAAAATCATTATCAAGCGTATGCTCAATCACCCGCGCCCCAAGTGCCTTTGCTTTTACCACAGTCTTATCCGTGGAATTGTCATCTATCACCAATACCTCATCGCACCAAAGCAAGCCTTTAATGCACGCCTCAATACTCCCCTCCTCATTTTTCGTCAAAATAGCAGCACTAATCATCTTCTTTATTGTATCACGTTTATTATTTTTGTTTTAGCCCTATAGTTGCTATTTTCTCCTGTTTTGTTATAATCCCCCTACATCAAAAGTAACTTTAAGCAATAGCTGTTTTTGGTAGCTTTAGATGTATTTATCTCCTTACTATACCTACGGAAGGCTTTGCCCACTGTTAGTAGTCGCTCTCGCTGCGGTTTCGCTCTTTGCCGCATATAAACTTGCGGATGAGCACTTCAAATACTCGTGGGCACTGTCAACATTCGCAATCCTTATAGTTTCCAAGTGGGTAGCCCCGTATGGATATCTGTACCCACTGTGGCAATTAACATTCTCCTCTGCCCTACTTGGAGGGATCATCTCTGGGATTTTCAACTGGGCACATGACGAACGGCGGATACGTTCAGCTCAGAAATGAGCTATAACTCGGTGTGAGCCGAATAATCAGCTCGGAAAGGATTTATCAATGAGTATAACGATCTCTACAGCAATTCTGCTGTATAACCCCAGCATAGCTGAACCCGAAGGCACAGGGCGTATCCTCACTGCGGGGACATACGAGGTCGAAGTATCTATTTCGCCGGGCACGCATGAAGAAGAGGTCTGGATTCTAGTGATCGATCCTGACAATCCTGCCCTCGATGGTTGGGGAAACACTATTGATCAATGGAGATCGGTAGAAGATTCCCACCAATAGCTTTCCATGCAACTTTGTGGTGCACAACTTGCGCGGGGCGCGATTGAGTCATCTTGACTCACCCGCCCCTCGCACCCACCCCTTAACCTCCAAGTCAGACTTAGCAAACTTATATGGGGTATTGCATTTTTGCCATTTCTGTGGTATACATTAGGTACTGACTTGTTGGATGGATGTTTACATCGGTTCGGCAAGTTTTTTATTGAAAAAGTCTTCGTTTCGCCTCAACCCAATTCAACTTTTTATAGCTAATAACTCGTTTTTCAATTATTTGATAAAACCGTTCATCTTTACCAGTTTCTTTTGCCAACACTGCTCCCGCAACCATATCCGCAACATTTACCCGCTTATGCAAAATGCTGTCAACGTGGGTGATATCAAATTCAATATCAAATTGTTGGGTAAGAATTTTATTGAATTTCAGTAGGTCATTCTTTTGGGAAAAATGGCGATCAAACACAAGATCAGTAATATCACAAAAACTTATTACGTCAGAAATCAAAAGCCAGCAAAGCAATGCAAAATGTTCTGGCGTATCAGGTATCTTCCTTCCCATCTTTTCAACAACCAATACAAACACAGCAATTTCTTCTTCCACAAATGCTTCAAAAAAAGCCATTTTAGTTTTATCTCCTGTTGTATAAAATTTTAACTCACCTGTCTTTTTTCTGATATCTTTCTTTTTCTTCATTTTCTTCATCAACATATCTATTTGTTCTTTACTTTTTGGAACAACCGCGGCGACAACAATTACTTTGTCTTTTGGGTCTGGGAGTGTACCCGATTCATCAATATATACAGTTATCCTTTTCATATCTTCGCACCCACCCTTCACCTACAAAACAACTCCACAATCGCCGCCTGGAAAAAACCAAAATGTTTTTGAAAATAATAAAATCTACTTTTTTTAAATATCTCTTTGGTATTTGGCAAGCTTTTAGTACTTTCGCCCCACAGATGGACTAGTTTTGCTTCTGGGTTTATATACATGCTATATCCTAATTTTTTTAGCCGGAGGCATAAATCGTTTTCTTCAAAAAACAAAAAGAACTTCTCGTCAAACCTACCGACCTCTTCAAATATCGACTTTCGAATTGAAAACGCCGTTCCAGGCGTCACATCGACCTTTTTAATAGTCTTTTTATCCCAGTCTAAAAGATAATACTCTTTATATATTTTATTATTTGGGAAAAGTTTTTGGACAAACGACAGACACATTATCGCCCGAAACGAAGCCTTATGAATGGTTCAATATCGCGCAAGCGACGTGTTTTACTTCCTTGCAGTTTATATGGATTTTGATTTTGATCAAGAAGAAGAGGCGCTACAATACCGACATTTTTTTCTTTTTTAATAAGCTCAACTAAATTATCTATAGTGCCTGGAAAAACTTTTGTGTCGGGATTTAAAAAAAATAAAAATTCTCCTTTTGCTTTTTTTGCTCCAAGATTATTCCCAGCTCCATATCCTACATTATTTTCTGAATTATCAATTACAATAATTTCATATTGTGTTTTGGTATTTGATTTTTTTATAGAATCAATACACTCTAAAAGCTCTTTTTCTACTTTGTAATTTACAATAATTATTGAAACTTCTATTGTTCTTTCCATTCTGAAACTATTTTCAAAAACCGACTCGTACTTTTTTCCCATGTCCACTTTGCTAGCACGTTTTCCCGAGCCTGTTTTCCTAAATCACTGTGTAGCTTTTCGTCTGACAAAAGTTCTTGCAGTTTTTCAAAAATCGGCCGGGGACTTGGCTCCACCAAAAATCCGGTTTTTCCATCAATTATTGATTCTCTAAATCCCCCTTCGTTAATGGCAACAACCGGCACTCCACAACTGGCAGCTTCTATTGCCGTTAATCCAAAAGGCTCGTTTCTGCTCAAGCACACCACTATCTTGGCTTTTTGGATTGCAGAAACCAAGTCACTATCGGAAATTCCACGACCCTGCTCGTCCCGCTCGATAAAACTTACCTTTGGAGCTTTGTCAAAAAGTGATAGGGCTTTTTCAAACAAATCATACCCTTCTATCGCAATTTTTTGCCCTAGAAAAATAATATCGTCAGTTTTTTTACTATCTTTTGGCGCAAAAAGATTAGTATCAACCCCCAAATAACATACATCTGACTTTTCTGCGTACGCTTTCTCTATCCAACTAGCAGCAAACTTGGAATTTGCCAACAACTTACCCGCCTTTGCCATATTAGAGGCATCAACAATTTCTCGGAAAAAACGGTTTACCCATTCGTACAGTTTTTTGGGAAGAGAGGTTTTTGGTAATACGGCAAGCAAAGGATCATGAGCAATGCGCAGTGGCTCCTGGCAAAAATATACTGTTTTTGTTTTTAGAAACTGCAATAAAAACGGCGCCTGAGTAAATTTGGACGGATGCACAAAAACAAAATCATATTTTTGCTCATCAATTAGCCTAGCTATCCGCCAATGCAAAATAGAAAGAGAAAAAAGCCCTAGTGTATCACTATACAAACGTATCCCCCACCGCCCACGACCGCTTTTTTGGGAGAACCGAAAAAAATAAGATTTATTAAATATCGACTCCAAGTCTTTTTCTTCCTCCTTATCCACGTAAAACACATCGACCGTGTGGTTTTTAGAGAGTATTTTCCCGTATTCCACAACCACGCGATGCGCCCCCCCAAACGGCAATTCATGAAAAAACGCAATCCTCATTTGTTATTCCTCATCTTGCAAACAAAATCATACCCAAAAATTATATTAAACGGAAAATACATACACAAAGGATACAGGTATACCAATGTATTATACATCGCATCTTTCCAAGAAAATACAGGTTTTATCGGCACAACAAGTCTAATATCTCCCGCAAATTTGTGCTTTGTAAACAAATTTTTTAAATACCAATAGGTTGGTTCATTAACATGCTGTTCTTTATGCAGCTCATTACGAGGATCCTTGGACAAATGAGGAAACGACTTTCCTGTAAAAAGTCTATTTATCCACACCAAAAACAAACTCATTGGATATACATAGATAAAATGGATAAAATCTACATAAAATTTATTTGGCTCGGTATGCACAAAAAGGAAACCATTTTTTTTAAGAACACGAGTGATATTTTCCATAACAATGGTTAGTTCTTCAGGATATAAATGCTCAAACACATCCAAGGATACTACCCCGTCGAATGTATCTGTTGGAAAATCTAGTTTTTTTGCATCCTGGACAAAAAAAGACACACTGTTTTGCACCTGTTTTGATTGTTTTACAAGTTCATTCTTTGCTAGCTGTATCCCATCTTTTGCGTAATCGATACCAATAACCTGGGCTCCTTTTTTACTTAAGAAAAATGCTACATCTCCCTTACCACACCCAATATCGAGTATCTTCATACCATTTTGTACTGGTATTTCATGTAAATGAAACCGCTCACGCGCTTCTTTACCCAAACACGAATGCTGGTAATAGTCACTGGTGTAAATTTTTGGATCAACTCTTCTCATTTAGCAGTAAAAACCTTATAAGTAAAGTAGACGATGAAGGGCAATGCAGCTAGTGACCCGATAAGCGCCGATAAAGAAGCACCTATAAGACCATATTGAGAAACAAGAGGGATAATCGATACCCCTAACCCCCCAATACTTACGAGAGTCACTACAGTCACATATTCCTGCTTTTCAACTGCCAAAAAAAGAGTTGCGCAAAAACCAAAAATCGCCCTAATCACACCAAATACCGCCAAAATGCGTAGAACCGGAGCAACTGCCACCCACTGCTTTCCAAAAGCAATTGTTATCAGCTCTTCGGGAAAAAGAAAAAGAATTGCGCCAAGAGGAATAGTAATAAATGAAATACTTGCAATTGTTCGAAAAAATGCCCTTTTCAAACGCTCTCTATCATGGGTAATTTTTGTATATACTGGGAACATTACCCGGGACACAACATCTGTTACTTCGCTAATTGGCAAAATAGATATGGAATACCCAAGTTGGTACATGCCTAATGGCCCAGTACCAAGCAATCTCCCAACAACTATATTGTCCACATTTTGGAATAAATACTGAAACACCCCCGACAATGTTACCCATTTTCCCCTATGAAATATCTTGGCAAGATACTGGTTTTCAAACCGCAGTGTCGGCCTAGGCTTTGCAACAGCAAAAGACAATACTACTTCGGCAACCACCCCCACAATAAGCCCAACCACAATACTGGCTGCTTGATGAGTCACAAAGGCAACTGCAACCGCTGTGCCAGCATCGATTATGAATAAAATCGACCGATATAAAAACTCTTTTTTAAACTGTAAATCCCTTTGAAACTTCACCACCGACGGGTTGATAAATCCTCGAAGTAACGGCACAATGCTAATTAACTGGAGCAAAAAGAGGGAATCCGGACTTTGGAAAAACCCAGCAACAAACGGCGCCATAATCAATATGGCCACCGACATTAAAATTCCGCGCGCAATCGACATAATCCATGCCGAGCTGATATGTCGATCTATATCGTCTTTTTCCTGTACTAAAATGACATTTACCCCTGTTTCGGTCAGGACATCTAAAAAAGACAAGGCCAGTGCAGCAATACCATAAACACCAAACTGGGCAGGCGTTAAAATTCTGGCCAGAATAGCTATTTTGGCAAATGACACAATTCTGGTTGTCACACGTTGTGCCCCAATCCACGAAATCCCCCTTATCGCTTGTGTTGTATACCCCATATTGTTCCTAAAATTACTGCCATATCAGCAGTTACTTGTAGTATAGGCAAAATCACGATCGCGCGCCAGTCCAACACATACTTATAACTCTTAACTATTGACCAAACAACATACAAAGAGAGTATCAAGTATAAAGTATTAAGTATTAAGGGAGAACGGAAAATAAAATAACTAAGTATTAGACTAAACCCAATAACATAACGGACAAAGAGAAATATCACTTTTGGCCTAAAAATTCCTGCTTGCGCATCGCCATAGGCAAAACGGAAAAACATAACAAATGCTTCTTTTAGATTTTTTCGTGGCTGCCAATACACAACGGCATCTTTGGTAAAAACGATCTTTGCTCCCACGTGTTTTAACTTTCTCGCGAATACATAATCTTCATTGTGACTATACTCTTCTGGAAAACCCCCTACTTTTTCCCAGATTTTTTTGGTAAAAGCCATGCTTCGAGTGGCAGGAAGAAAATTATTGGGGTCTACCCTGTCAGACATCACCAATACATACGGCACCAGGCATTTCTGAAAGACCGATTGTGGTTTTGCCGCATAATACCCCGCAACAACGTCTGTATCTCCCACCTCACCTGGAAGGTTTTTCCCACCTTGGATGGTGGCAGGCTGAACGAAGTGAAGCCATGACTCCTCCGAGGTGAACGTTCCAAACGGCTCCACAATATTTTTCACCCAGTCCTTATCCAACTCACACCCCGCATCCGAGCACACAATTATATCCCCCGTTGCATGCCTAATCGCCTCGTTCCTCCCCACCGCCCGATTCCCCTTCTTTGTAATAGTTTTCCACCTCGGATGGTGGCGAAGCAGCGACTTCGACTCCTCCGAGGTGAACGTCTTTATGAAATTTGAAATTACCGACAGCGTCCCATCGGTCGAACCACCATCGACTATAACAATCTCGTCTGGCATCCTCGTCTGCTTTGCCAATGACTCTAGCATCCGCCCAATCGTCTTTTCCTCATTATATACTGTCGCAATAAACGTTATCTTCATATTTTATTCCGATCCGGGATCGGTTTAGCTAGGACGAAACGGTACATCAAAATTTCCACAGCTTCAAATAGATATCTATCACCTTTTCCCACGTCTCTCCTTTTACCCAATTATATGCCAGCTCTACTTTCCGATTTGTGCTTTTTAGATTTTGAACTTGATCGACAATCTGATCTGCTGAATCAACAATTGTAATCCACTTTGCAAACGGCGCCATAGTCAGATAATCCTTTTTCAGTGGGTTGGTATACACAGCTATAACGGGTTTCTTAACAGCCATAGCCGAAAGCATGGAAAGATATGAAGAGGCAAATACCACATCTGTCTGGACGACAAACTTCTCTTGAAATGCTGTAACTCTGCCCAACTTCTCTGCTTCATGTCGAAAACTCCCATCCCCCAAAAAAGTAACTTCTAAATCTCTAGTCTCTTTTATCTTTCGAATAGCCTGTAAATACAACCTAATCCCAATATCCTCCTCGAGCCTACCGATGAAAAGTATGCGTAATTTTTTATTCTTTTTATTTGAAAATTGAAAATTGAAAATTGAAAATTCGACCCCACCATATGTTTTATGGGTGGGCGTCGTTCCATACCATTTCCTAATATAGTCTCCAACACAGATATTGCCAAAAGACAATTTTTCGCTTATCATTCTAATGAGTACTGCTTTTTTTTGGGGAGGGTATTTTGTTTCGTAGCCGTGAAAGGTAGTATAGACAGGCTTGTTGGGGTATAAAAAGCGAAATGGCAGATACCAAAAAAAGACATCATGAGCGTGTACTATATCGACGCTTACAATTAGGCTCCGGTGTCTAAACAGCCAAAGCCAGATGCGGAACTTCTTCCAAAACCCCTCTTTTCCCCCGTCAAACCTAACAATTCGGATACCGTCAATTTCTCCCGTCATCTTAGCGCTCTCTGAATCCGAGTGATAGGCGGTATTATAGGTTTCTGTAGAAGCACCTCCGAGGTGGCCTTTTGGACTCCTCGGAGGTGTAGTTTTTGAGCTTGGTAACTTTTCAGTTACCACAGTTACGCTGTGTCCCATTTTCACCAACCTCTTCCCAATTTCTCCAACATGCCTCTCCACCCCACCAGCATGAGGATAAAAAAGTCGGGAGAAAAAAAGAATAGTCATATTAAGGAGATGTAGGTAAAACTTTTGTAAGATCTTGGGGATTACTGACGAATATTCGAAAGGTAATATCGCACGGACATTTCCCCGTTGATCCCATTCCGCTAATAGAAACTGGCAACCAACTAAAAATTATCGCTTCAATCTTTCTGTTTTGCACTTTAATGTACCCCCAGATACTTCCTATTGGTCCATCTGCTACCATTGGTGAAAGACTAAATCCGTTTATCTCTGTATCCCGAAGCCATCCAAATTTTAATACCTCACGGTCATAATAACTTTCAAAATCTTTATTTATTGCATATATTTCTTCTTTCGAAATATTTCGTTTTGTAGCAGTCCATTCTTTTCCGGTCATACCAAAATAACCAAAAGTATTCTTACTAGAATAATGAATCACTCTGTCTTTTATATCAGTTCCCAATTCCTGTTTATCGTCTACTGTCCATGATAAACCTGGGTAAAATGGTGGAGGTGTCAATTGTTGATTGTCCTGTGGACTTTCCGATTCCGGCACAAATTCTGTAATTGTTGCATAGGGTTCCTCTGTGGCGCTCGGAGCAATAGTAGGTATAACATTTGTGACCGACGGCTCACTGCCTTTTTCTTGCAATGTAAACGTAATAAAAGGAATAACAATCAACAAAAACAAAAAAACTGCTATATAAAATTTATTTTTAGTTAAAAACATACGAAAAAATAAAATAGTCATGATTTTCTTTTCGCTTGAATAACAATATCATTTGGTCTCCATTTATTCTGAAAAATTGATTTTTGTAATAAACTTTTGAGCTTATAAAACGTGTTAAATGCAAAAAGCTCTTTGTATCTAATAACCTCAAACCCCGCTACTTGTAGTTCTGCAAAAATTAATTCTTTTGTATACTCTCTAACATGACCGCTTGGATTATCAGGCTTGTTTTTTAAATTTTCATTCAAGGGAACAGAGACAATTAAAGTTTTACCTTTTGGTAGTATTTTTTTCAGATTTTCAAGAACACTAAATATTTTACTTGGTGGTATATGCTCAAAAACTTCAAGCGCTAAAATAATGTCAAAAACGATATTATCGTATGGAATTTTGTAGATATTACCCACTATAAAATTTCCGTAAAATCTCTTTTTCAAATTTCTAACCGCATCTTTTGATATATCAAAACCAAATAACTCAAACTCATAATAATTATTTTTTGTCAGTTTTTCTTCTAAAAATCCATACCCTGCACCAACATCTAATATTTTTTTTGAGTCAGGAAAAATATAAGATGCTGCAAGACTAACCCTTTCATTAGTCATTCCATCTTGCAAAATAAGAGTTTGAACCTCATGCAGCTTACTATCCCAAAAATGAGATTTGTTTAAATCTTTAATTTCTTTAAAAGATTTCTTATACATTGTCTTTAATGTGTCATGGTCTCTTAAGGTTGCTAATAGATGTCTAGCCATCTCTATCTTAAATGGATCACTAAAACATTCTTTACATAAAGGATACTCTTTTCTTTTTTCACAAAGTAAACAATTCTTCACGAAACTATTCTATCAATTCCAATCCGTATTGACAAACAAAAAATAATAAATTACCCTTAAAGGGTGATGAAGAAACTGATTGCCATCAGGTTTCTTTTTTGTTTGGTTATTTTTATAGCCTCTTTTGCTATTGCCACACCTCGATCTTTTGCATCCCATAAAGTATTTAAAGAAAACTTTGATTCTAATAGCGAAGGTTCTTTTCCGAATGGATGGACAATCGTAAATGATCCAGATCGAATTCCATGTTTAGCACAATGGAAGACTATCGGTGGTATGGCAGGAATTGCTATTGTAAATCAAGCATTTTGTACTACAAATATTATGCCTAACGACAATTTATGGAATAACCTAGGCGATAACTATATTTTTGAATTTGATATGAAATTTGTGAAAGGTAGTGGACACAATGTGGCCTTTAGATTTACCCCGTCAACTCCAACAAATAACTGGTACGACCTTAGCTTTATACTCTCAGGGGATTTTCTTTTAGAAAGAGTGACTGGTAATTACACAATTAACATCCCTAGTAAATATCCTATTGGTAAAACATACCATATGAAAATTATTCTAGATCATAAAAATATTAAAATTTATATTGATAATGTTTTAGTAAGAGATTTTACATCAACAGTAGATAACTTTCCAACTGGAAGAATTGCATTAAGAGCTGGTACAGGGACCGACGTTAATTCAGAAACTTACTTTGACAATATTGTTGTCACCAATATCGATGCTCCACTTGATGTTCCACTTCTTAAGCAGACTGACAGCCTGTGGAAAGATGATGAATATGATACTGCAACCGAGTGGGCAGAGGCTGGAGAAGCAACAACCATCAACCGCTGGGGATGTGCCATGACATCGGCTGCAATGATACTCAATTACCATGGTATTAAAAAATTGCCAGATGGATCTGATCTCCAACCAGATACTCTAAATCTTTGGTTAAAAAATTATGAAGGCGACAATGGCGGTTATATACGAGGTGATGTAAACTGGGCAGCCATAGCCAGCTTATCCAAACTTGCAAAAACAGTAAATAATATTACTGATTTTGATGCCCTAGAATTTGTGTGGGGCGACAATGATACTACAAAATTAAAAAATCAACTAGATAGTAATAATCCCGTAATACTACAAGTACCAGATCATTTTATTGTTGCCAAAGGAGTAAACGGGGACACATTCGACATTAACGATCCTTTTTATGACGATAGACACACGCTTAAAGATGAATATAACAATACATATTTATCCAGCAGGCGATTTATTCCTTCTTTTACTAATCTTTCGTACCTTATTGTCGTTGTCGACCCAGACGTCGACATGTATCTAACAAATAGCAGTGGTCAAAAAGCAGGCAGTAATGGGATAACCACATATACCGATATACCAAACGCTGTCTATTATCTCGAGCATGGCATTAAAGATCCAATAAGCAAAACGACAAGTCCAGACTATAAAATGCTGCTAATACCTAAACCAAATAACGACACATATAGCATTACTATTGCGACAACAAGCGCTGCCATAAATCAATTTAAGCTTGAAACGTATCGACATACAGCAACTGGCAGCGCAACCGTAAACAAAATTTCAAGTCAAACAAGAACCGATGAACCTGCAATGTACTCGTTTTCGTACCAGCAAAACCCATCAACTACTCCCTCTGCCCCAACAGATACCACTCCTCCTCAAATCAAAAGCACCAAAACCCTTGATACCAATAACAACGACAAAATAGATACGATTGAAGTTACGTTTGTGCGGGATATTAATGGAACAACAGTCAACCCAACAGGCACCGATTTTACAGTTGATGGATACGACATTAAAAAAGCAAAAGAGACAAGTCCGGGAGTTGTACAAATAACGGTTTCCGAAAAAAGCACCAACGACACAGGTGTTACGCCACTTGTAACTCTAAAAAATAACAACATAAAAGACACCACATCTGACACTTACAATCACCAACAGACTGCCACGCCAACAGATGGCATTGCCCCAACCAAACCAACAACCAATCCCCCAGGTGATAAATACTTATCTCCCCAAAAAGTTGAACTTACAAGCTTGGATAAACCCAACAAACCAACAATTTTCTATACTCTTGATGGCTCTGACCCTGCCACATCCAGTGCAAAACTTATCTATACCGCTCCTGTCATCATTGACGGCAGCAGCATAACGCTTAAAGCAATTGCCCAAGATGCGGCCGGAAATAAAAGCGAGGTAATGACCGAAAGTTATGAAATTGCGCCAAAGATTGACGATACATCAATTACCGTTGCCACAAGTAGCGCTACTTCCTTTACCGTCACCTGGACAACCGACCGACCGTCATACAGCAGGCTTGTTTTTGGCACAAAGTCCAAAAAAGTCAAAGGCAGCGACACAAAATACGGCTATGACAAAACAACCAACGAAGCAAGTATAAAACAGACAACCCATACAATAACGCTCTCTGGCCTAACAGCAGGAACTACTTATTACTACCGCCTTATTTCCCGCGGCTCGCCCGAACAAGTAACCGACGAACGAAGTATTACCCTTGCTAACGATTCAACACCAACACCCACACCAACCCCAACGCCCCTTGTCTCGCCGGAGCCAGCAGCGAAGGCGGAAACCACAATTTCATCAAACTCCACCTCTTCTACAGTTTGCAGCGACGAAAAACCTCAAAGCGGCCCAACCATCACTTCTTCTTTTGCCGGAATCAATACCGTCGCATTAAGTTGGAAAGAAGGGTCTGGGCCCATTTCGTACTACCTTATTGCCTATGGAACAGAGCCTGGAAAATTGCAGTATGGCAACCCAAATATCGGTGGCAAAGGCACGACTAGCTTTGTGGTGGAAAATTTATCGGGTTGGCAGACTTATTATTTTAAAGTTAGAGCTGGCAACGGTTGCACGCCGGGAGATTACTCCAACGAAATTTCAGCCACCCCAATTGGCTTTTCCGAAGAAGGGCAGGCAACTGGTTTTAAAGAAAACGTGCTTGGAGTATCCACAGTTAAAGAAGTAATAAACAACCAAAAGGTATTATCACAAGAAGAACAAAAAAATGCACTTCCAAAACCCTCCCCAATTGTTTATCAAAAAAATGGTGTAGATACAAAAGAGGCAATTATAATTATTATTTCCGGAATATCAATTCTTTCTACGGGATTCTATTTGTTAAAAACAAAACTATCCAAATAATCTATTATTTTCTTACTCGCAGAGATCTTTGTAATATTCTCCAAGAGTAGGATCATTTAATACGAATCTTCTTAGTTTTTCAAGTGCCTTTTTCTCTTCCCGTCTTGCTATTTCCCCACTCGTTCCTATATATTTCCCAACCATCTTATATGATAAAACCTTTTTCCCTCCATGTCGAAGTGCTATAACTGATTTTTGTCTATCTGTAAGTCCGGCGGCAGCTAACACATTTAGGGTAAATTTTTCTAGAGGCTCTGCTCTGTCTAATGCTTCTGCTTCGGTTTTTGCTTCGGGATCCTGAACAAAACCACCAAGAGTTTCATCGCCTTCGCCTAATGGCTTTTCGAGACTCGCCACACCAGCAAGTCTATAATTTAAATCTAAAACATATTTTACTCTACGTAGAGGTATACCAGATCGTACCGAAAGCTCCTCCTCACTAAGCTCGACGCCAGTAGCCATAAGATGCTGCAAGCTTATTTTCCTAAGGTTTCTCAAATCTCGCAAAACCTCTACAGGAAGCCGCACAAACCTTCCTCCATCATCAATAGCGTGGGTTACTGCAGTTCGTATCCACCATGTTACATGGGTATCAAATTTATTTCCTCTCCACCATGAAAACTCTGGTGTTTTTTCAACTAAGCCAACATTTCCTATCTGAATAAGATCTGACAAAGAAAATCCTCTGCCAATATATTTCTTGGCAATAGAAACAACCAAGCGGAGATTTGCTTCTATTAAGTCATGCTCTGCTTCTTTACCTTTTTTAATATATTCATCAAATTTAGAGTTATTTAGATTTTCCAAAAAAACTTCTTCATCAGGAATACGTAATCCCACTACCGTACTATACTTATCTCCTGGTCTATGCTCCTCAACAATCACAGAATGTCCAAAAACTCCTGCTACCCCAAGAACCTCTTGGGCAATAATTTCTGAATTTTTCAGTGGAAGCATGCCATTTTCTGCTTTTATTTCCCCTAAAGCATATGCTTTTAAAATGGAAACCATTTGTCCCCTCTCCATTTCTTGGGACAACGATCTCTCTTTTTCTGGTGTTAAAAGAGGAGTTTCACCCATTTCTCTTCTGTAGGTTGTTAGTGGATTCTCTCCTTCTAATTCTCGTAGAGCTGCCATCGTATGTTTATACTACATAATTAATATCTATGTCCAAAAGCCCTTGCAGGATCAAATTGCGCTGACAACAATAAATAGCTTTGGACAATTTCTTCTGCTCGTTGTCTGGTATAAATATGTGAATTACCTTGTGGGTTCGTCTTTAACCGATACATAATTCTATCATGATTATTTGGATCTGTATTAATATATTCTAATCCTCTTAAGTGAAGTCGTCCTGTTTCTTTCTCGCTTTCACTATACCCGCTGTCTGCCCATAAAATTATTCTACTTATTGCATCATCCTCATCAAAAATGGCTTTTCCCTGCATCTGCATCTGTGCTCGCAATGCTTCAAAAAGATACGGCGCAAACATCCACCAAGCTTGAACATCATAACGATTCCAATCTCCGCTTATTACAGCGCGCGCTCGCTCCATAGCAGCGCCATACATTGCTTTTTTAGCTTGGTCTGCTAATCTGTCGTACAATTCTTTTCCTCTTCTTAAAAAAGCCTCCCCAAAAGCTTTTTGTATAGGTGATGAAACTGGTTGTAACAGATAAATTATTCCCCTGCTATCCCATGCCCGATTATCATCATATGCATCAATCTCTTCCCACCTTTCTTGAGGTATGTTAAATCCAACAAGCAACCTTCCTAACCCAGCTCTATCACTATAGGAAGAAGGTACATTTAGCAGACGTCCAGTGTCTAAAACTGCGTCTCTATAATTAAGACGCTGTGGTGGTTCTTTGCCAAAACCTTGTTCTATCATAAACGGTAGTATATCAAAAAACCTTCCTAAAATCAAACTATAGGTTATTGATTTTCCCCCAGCTTATGATAAACTCATGTCGGGGAGCTTGAGTTCAGGCTGAGAGTCTGCCAACTGGCGGAGACCCAATGAACCTGTTTGGATAATACCAGCGGAGGGAAATATGATGCCTAGTAGCAAAACAAGTATTGCAGTTGTTATTTTTCTTCTGTTTCTCTTTTTGGGAGGTGCATGGGTTTTAGGAAAACAATATAACAAACCTCCAGTACCCAAAGAAAAACCAAACCCCGTTATTTCCCTTGCCCTCGATTACACACCCAATACCAATCACACCGGCATTTATGTTGCCAAGAAAAAAGGATATTACAAAGAAGCAGGAATTGATATAAACATTCTGCCCTACTCGGGAAACGTTTCTCCCGAAGTATTAGTGTCAACCAATAAAGCTGACCTTGGCATAAGTTATACCGAAGGCGTGGTTACTTCTGCTGCTTCAGGCAATCCGGTTGTTTCTCTTGCTGCAATTATTAGCCACAACACATCGTCAATAGTGGCTCTAGAAGATTCTAAAATCAAAACCCCAAAAGACTTAGACGGCAAAGCGTACGGCGGATTTGGCGCGCCCTTTGAAAACGCGGTCATTTCCGAGATGATCAAAAAAAATGGCGGCAAAGGCACCTTCAAAACAGTGCTTTTGGATATGGATGGAATAAAGGCGCTGGAAACCAAGAAAATAGACTTTGTCTGGATCTTTGACGCCTGGACAGGCATCCAAGCCAAACGACAAGGAGTAAAACTTGTTTCGTTTCCCCTGGTAGATAACGGCATACCCGACTATTACACCCCGGTCATAATTTCGGCCTCCAAACAAATAAAAGAAAAGCCAGAGTTGCTGCGAAAATTTATTAAAGCCACAGCCCGTGGTTATACTTTTGCCATTCAAAACCCGGAAGAATCGGCAAAAATTCTCATCGATAGCGTCCAAAAGGGCACCTTTCCAGACCCAGATTTTGTTATTGAAAGCCAAAAATATTTAAGCCCCCTCTACGCCGATAAAGACAAAGCATGGGGAATACAAGATGAAAAAGCCTGGCGTGATTTTCCCCAGTTTATTCTTGAAACAGGCGAAATAAAAGATGCAACCGGTTCTGCTGTCAAAACACTCGATTACAACAGTCTCTACACCAACGAGTTTCTAAAATAACCCCGTGCAATTACAACTAGTTACACATAATCTTTCGAAAATTTATTGCGAGTCGACGATATTTTCCAATGTATCCATCTCTGTAAAAAAAGGTGAGTTTGTCAGCATTCTTGGCCCCAGCGGCTGTGGCAAAACAACCCTCCTGCATTGCATTGCGGGGCTCGAAAAACCAACAAATGGCACCATATCCGTTTCCGAAAAACCAGGCTACATGTTACAAAAACCCCTCTTGTTATCCTGGAAAACTACACTCGAAAATACAAGTCTAGGTTTGCTCCTTAAAGGAATCCCACAAAAGAAAGCAAAACAAGAAGCGCTCGTAATTCTTAAAAAATTTCAACTTGACCAGTTTGCCAATCACTACCCTGCAACACTTTCCGGTGGCATGGCACAGCGCGTGGCACTGCTTCGAACCATCCTTTTTAATAACCGATATTTGCTAATGGACGAACCATTCGGGGCACTGGACGCCTTAACTCGCCTCTCAATGCAAATGTGGCTACTGGACGTTTGGCAGGCCTTTAAAGCAAGCGTTTTATTTATTACCCACGACATCCGAGAAGCAATTTTGCTTTCCGACAAAATATATATACTTGGTAATTCTCCAACTACAGTTGTAAAAGAAATGGTAATCGACCTCCCTAGGCCACGGAGGCGGGAATTGTTGCAGCAAAAAAAAGCCCTTGAAATCGAAAAAACACTCGAAAAAATTCTTCTTGCCAATATATATGACTAACAAACACCTAATTACTTTTGGCCCTGCTGTTACACTTTTTGCTTCACTTATCGCATTATGGGAAATATTTGTTGCTACATCTGGAATTAGCAACCAAATTCTTCCCGCACCCTCTGCTATTTTTGCCGCATTTACCAGAAATTGGGATATTATGCTTCCCCATATCCAGCAAACACTACTCGAAACCCTACTTGGCATTATCGTTGCCATATTTTTGGGTGTTGCAACTGCGGTACTGCTCGACACCTCTTCCTGGATCCGTAGATCTATTTATCCTCTTCTAATTACCTCCCAAACCATCCCCATTATTGCCCTAGCCCCGCTCCTTCTTATCTGGCTGGGATTTGATATATGGTCAAAAGTTGTTGTGGTAACTCTATTTTGCTTCTTTCCCATTGCAATTGCAGTGGCCGACGGGTTTGCCCGGGCAGACCAAGATCTCGTGATACTTTTTAAGAGCATGAACGCTTCCTATGTTAATACTATGCGCTACCTAAAATTCCCTTTTGCACTACCTGCTTTTTTCTCTGGCCTTAAAATTGCCGTAACATATAGTATAACCGGGGCCATGATTGGTGAATATGTGGGCGCAGAAAGGGGCTTGGGAATTTTTATCCAAACATCTGCCAATGCCTATGCAATAACTCTTGTCTTTGCCACTATTTTTGTCACATCAATTTTGAGCCTGTTGCTTTTTGCATTTGTAATGATGCTGGAAAGATTTTTTATACGCTATGAATAAAGCAGTAATTTTTTTAAATGGGGACAAAACCGATGTATCACAAGTAAAAAAGTTGATTGATAATCAAACACTTGTCATCGGCTGCGACGGCGGTACAAAACACGCAATTGGTTTGGGAATAACCCCCCATATTATTCTTGGTGATATGGATTCTATTTTTTCTCAACTTAAAAAAGAACTTGAAAAGAAAAAAGTGAAGTTTGTTTCCTTTCCAACAAAAAAAGACAACACCGACGCAGAATTGGCATTACAATACGCTATTATTCAAGGCTGTAACGAGATTATCTTAACTGGAATTCTAGGAACACGTATCGATCATATGTTAGCAACTATCCACATGCTGGCCAATCCAAAATATAAAAATCTTTCATTACAAATTATCGAAAGGAATCAACACATGTATATCGTATGGGATAAAATAAAACTGACTGGCAAAAAAGGAGACCTTGTATCTTTTATCCCACTCAACGGAGACGCAATTGGCATCACCACCCAAAACCTCGCCTACTCCTTGCAAGGTGAGAGCTTGCGAGGCTACGAGACACTTGGAATAAGTAATGTGATGACAAAAAATACAGCCGATGTTTCTGTAAAAAAAGGGGCATTGCTAGTCACTCAATGCTCTGTGGACGATAGAGGATTTGAACCTCTGACTTCTTCAATGTGAATGAAGCGCTCTACCGCTGAGCTAATCGTCCGCTGCCCAATCTTATCACACATATTTCCAATTGACAAAAAAATACTCCTCTGGCAGAATAGAATATACCTTTATGGGTGGAAAAATTGTAACATTCTTTGTTGACATCGCACAAACAGTCATACTGGCTTTTTCCATCTTCCTGGTCACTTATATTTTCCTCTTCCGGCCATTCCAGGTGAGCGGGGCATCGATGCTTCCTACATTTGAAGACAAACAATATATTTTGACAAATCTCATTTCCCTTCGTTTTGAATCATTAAAAGTCGGGGATGTGGTTGTTTTTGTGGCACCAAACCAGGAAAATACCGAATTCAAAAAAGACTATATAAAACGCATCATCGGCATACCTGGAGACAGTGTGTATATAAAAGACGGCCGGATATTTAGAAACGGCGAGTTACTTGATGAAAGTAAATACCTCAACAGCGATGTCAAAACATATGGCGGCGCTTTTATGAAAGAGGGTATTCCCGTAACAGTTCCCGAAGACTCATACATTGTCATTGGCGACAATAGACCTTATAGTTCGGATTCCCGGGAATGGGGATTTATAAAAAAAAGTGAGATTATCGGAAAATCATTTTTTCTCTACTGGCCGATAAGCAAAATGCAGGTTATTAAAAACCCTTTTTAATTTTCCGAGAGAAGTTGGTAAATCTTTTTTAGTTTTGGTGTTGTCACATCCACATCGCCTCTTACCACCATCACAATTCTGGCCTGGCTACGCGATTGAAACACATTAACATTTTGCAGTTCAAGTTTTTTCTCGATATTTTTTGCCATCTCATCAAGCTCTGGCACCCATAACTTGTCTTTTTCTGTCCTTCCTTCTTTTTGTTGCACTTCACTTTTTATCCCCCTAGCGAGCTCTTCTGTCTGCCTCACAGTAGTATTCTCTTTAAGAATCTTTTTAAAAAGCTCAAGCATAAGCTTGGGGTCGCCCAAAGAAATAAGGGGACGGACATGCCCTTCGGTAATTACTCCGGCAACTAACGCGTCTTTAATTGCATCTGGAAGAGAAAGCAAACGAATGGTATTGGAAACTGTCGGAGCGCTTTTTCCCACCCGCTTTGCAACTTCGTTTGTACCAAGACCAAACTCATCAATAAGCCTTTTATAGGCAAGGGCGCGCTCAATCGGATTTAGGTCTTCCCGCTGGACATTCTCCACAATCGACATTTCCAGCATGCCTTGCGGTGTTGTTTCAATAACCACTACCGGCACTTTTTGCAGTCCGGCAAGCTTTGCCGCCCTAAAGCGTCTTTCTCCGGCAATAAGCTGGAATCCTGCCGGTGTTTTAGCCACCACCAATGGCTCTAAAATTCCCTGCTCACGAATAGAATCGACCAGTTCGGTTATTGATTCTGTTGTAATAAGACCTCTGGGCTGAAGCGGATTTGGCTGCAATAACGAAAGTTCAAGTTCGAATATTCTCTCTTGATTATCCATACAACTATTTAGTAACCACGTTTACAAATTTTTTACCTCGTAATGTCTTAAATAAAACATTACCTGCAGTTTTCGCATAAAGTGTAAAATCTTTCCCCATTAATACATTTACACCTGGAAAAAATTTTGATCCCTTTTGACGGATAATAATACTGCCGGCCTTTGCCAACTGCCCGCCAAAAAGTTTGACGCCTAAACGCTTAGCAATTGAATCCCGATTTCCTTTTACTGACCCTTGTGCTTTTGTATGTGCCATATTTGTATATTGTCCGTGAAAACTGACATTAGTTTAACTTAACTTTTCACAAAAAGTCAAGAGTGTAATTTTTCTTTTCCAACCTGGATAATCTGCACTTTGGAAAGAAATGCCCTAAATCCAATTCGTTTTCGGTGCCTAACTTTTGCCTTAAACGAGCTTACATATATTTTTTCTCCCTTGCCATTTTCCAAAACCTTACCCTTTACCACAACATCTGGAAGCTTGGGAGTACCAATAAGGGTTTTATCATCTGTCCTATGAAGCAAAACAGTATCAAATACTACGTCGTTATTTTCGGCAATTGGCAGCCGGTCTACTTCGATAGTATCACCAACCGATACCCGGTACTGCTTTCCTCCACTTACAATTACTGCGTATTGCATCCTGCTATTATAGCAGACATTCTAACGAATTTCTAGAATAGATCTTGACCCAGATTGAAACCGAAAACTAGACAAAATTCCAAGAATTATAAAGCTGGAAAGCAAAGAACTCCCTCCATAGGAAACGAATGGCAAAGTTACCCCAACAATCGGCATTAACCCAATATTCATCCCCACATTTACAAAAAACTGTATAAGAAACAGTAAAAATGAACCAATACAAAATACTTTCTCAAAGGCATCATCGACTTCGTAATAGAGTAATATAATTTTGTATAGCAAGAAGGCAAAGCAAAAAAGTACAAATATTCCTCCCAATAATCCAAAACTCTCAACGATGGTCGCAAAAATAAAATCTGTATGACGTTCTGGTAAAAAACGTAAAATAGACTGTGTCCCCTGCCCAAATCCTTTTCCAAACAATCCCCCAGAGCCAACCGCAATTAACGATTGCATTGCATTATATGATGTGCCGAGCGGATCTGTTTCAGGACGAAAAAATGTAGTCACCCGATCTTTTTGATACTCATGCAAAAACTGCCAAAATACGGGTAAAGACACCAAAAATACAGACAAGCCGATAACAAACCATCTTTTAGGAAAACCAAACAGGAAAAGCGTTGCTACTGCCACTCCTACATAAATAAGCGCGCTGCCTAAATCTGGCTGGAAAAAAATAAGCAAGGATATTGGGAAGAGTAATACCAGGACTTTTATAAAAAGCCGTAATGATCGACCACCACCTTTTGCCAAAAACCACGAAAAACAAACAAGCAGAAACGGTTTCAATATTTCGGAAAACTGTATTCGAAAACCAAAAATATCAATCCACCTTACAGCACCGCGGCTTTCAAAACCCAAAAATAATACAAAAGCAAGTATTAACACCGAAAGTACATACATCGGGACTGAATAGAGCTGCAATACCTTAGCTTGAGAGTTGGAAAAGAGGAAAAAAGCAACAATAGAAATACCTACATACAACAGCTGGCTAAAAAAATATGCGGTGCTTATGGAAAAAAGAGTTGCAAGACTTACTGTTGCTAAAGCCAAAACCGGAAGTAAAAACGTCCAGTCAAATTTACTCCTCATACTCGCTGTACAGAAAAATCCCCTTTTGTTAATGTTTTGATTAAGGCTTTCCTTTTTATTTCACCAGTAAACTTTTCTGGCCAGTCTGGAAGTACCACTACAACCATTTCATCAAGCCGGGTGCCAAGTTTTTTTCTCTCCTCCTGAATTTGACGAATAATATCCCGCGCCCAACCAGCCTCTATATCTTGATTTTTCTCACTTGTATCACCCGAAACTCCATAATCATCACTTTTACCTGCATATTTCAATTTATAAACATTAACTTCTTCTAGCACAACTTGTTTTACTTCCTCTTGTAATTCTTCCGGGCCTTTATATACCAGCTTTTTTAGTGGAATTCTTACTTTTACCCCTTTTATTTTTCTTAAAGCATGGACTTTCGATGCCAGTTGCATTCCATACTCCATCTCTACCAACAGCTTTGAGTTTTGGTTTTTCGGTTTTGAGTTTATTTGCGGCCATTTGGTCAAATGTACCGATTCTTCTCCTGTTAGGTTTTTATAGATCTCTTCTGTCACAAAAGGCGTAAGGGGTGCCATAAGTTTACAAAGCGTTGTTAAAACATAATGGCAGGTATTATAAAATGCCTCTTTATCTGCTCCATTTTCAACCGATGGCCCAACCCTGTCTCTGCTTCTTCTGATATGCCATGTTGATAAAGCATTAACAAAAACACCAATACGTCCAATAGCCATAACAGTGTCGTATTTCTCCAAACTCTCTGTGACATCAGTTACCAAATTCTCAAGCAGCAAAACAATCCACTGATCAAGAACATTTTCTGATACTTGATACTTGATACTTGATACTTGATACTTATCTGTTATTGCATTACTTACAAAAAAGTTATAGACGTTCCACAATAACAACAACATTCCCTTTACCTGACTTTTATATTGTTCTTCAGAAACAGATGTATCTTCTCCTTGAACAACTGGACTGCTCATTAAATAAAGTCGCAGCGCATCACCACCATATTTTTGTAGCATTTCCTTTGGATCTGGATAATTTTTAAAATTCTTACTCATTTTTCGTCCATCTGTTCCTAGAATAACACCATTTACTAAAACATTTTTAAATGCTGCTTTTTGATATAGCGCGTTTGAAATAACATCCAACACATAAAACCAGGCCCGAATTTGCCCTGTATATTCAACAATAAAATCCGGAGGATAAAAATTTTCTAGTGATTCTACCTCTAAATGGCCTGCCCTGAGCTTGCCGAAGGGAAAATGTCGCTCACCAAAAGAGGCACTCCCTGCTTCGATCCAAGAATCCAAAACCTCTGGGACTCGGTGAACTGTTTTTTTGCAACTGTAACATTCAATAGTTACTTCGTCAATTTCTGGCTTATGTAAATCCAAAACTACCCGCCCCGAACGTTTTTCTAACTCCTGAATTGATCCCGGAATAAAACGCTCTCCACATTCGCATTCCCAAACAGGAACAGGCGATCCCCAATAACGGTTTCTAGAAATATTCCAGTCTGGCGCATGTTCTAGGCTTTTTAAAAACCTTCCATGCTTGAAATGTTTTGGGATCCAATTAATATCCTCGTTTGTTTTTTCCATGTCCTCTTTTAATTTTTGTACATTTACATACCATGCCGAAATTGGGGCGTAATATAGTCTTGTTGAACATCGCCAACAATGTGGCATAGTATGCACATACTGTTTGTCCTGATATATTAATCCCCGCTCTGCCAAATCCATATTTACTGCTTTATCAGACTTTAAATAGTACATGCCTCCAAATTTTGGAACATTACTTAAAACGTGACCCTCTTCGTCCAAGTGTAATTCAATATGAATATTTTGCTCTTTCATGACTCTTAAATCATCCTCACCATACGCAGCCAAAGTTACTATTCCTGTCCCCTCCTCTGCTGTGACAAAATCATCAGCAACTACAATGAAAGCCTTTTTCTCTTTATCAACGGAATAATAATCATAATGTGGCACAAATTCTAAATGAGCAAGATCTTTACCTTTTATTTTTTTTAAAATTTCGTATTTAGCCTCAAGCATATTAATGCTAGCTTCTGCCAGAATATATTTTTCATTATTAACTTTTACTTTAACGTAAGTTTGCTTGGGATTAACAGCCAGAGCAGAGGTGGAAATTTTCGTCCATGGAGTTGTAGACCAAGCTAACAAATATGTCTTTGACTCATCTCTTAACTGAAATTTGTAGATTGTCCCGGGGTCTGTCACCTCTTTATAATTATCATTGTCCATGGCAACTTCAAAATTGGAAATTGGGGTAGCGCAATGCGGACAATACAACGAAACTTTTAGCCCCTTATAAATAAGGTCTTTTTCATACAGCTGTTTGAAAACCCACATCACAGATTCCATATATGGTGTGTCCCATGTTTTATACGCATTTTTAAAATCAACCCATCGCCCTACATGATCTACGTACCATTCCCACTCTGAAGATATTTGGGTTACGTATGCTTTGCATTCATCGATAAATTTCTTAACACCAATAACTTCTTCTATGTCTTTTTTTCTCTTTATTTCAAGCTTATTTTCAACTTTGTTTTCAACTGGAAGTCCATGACCATCCCAACCCCATACACGTCGCACATGATATCCCTGCATAGTCTTAAACCTAGGAAATAAATCTTTTGCAATACTAGTTAACAAATGACCATAATGAGGAAGCCCAGTAACAAAAGGTGGACCATCCAAAAAAGTCCAATTACCTTTTGGCGAATCTTTTTCCAGTGATTTTTCAAAAATTTTGTTGGTTTTCCAAAACTGGATAATTTCTTCCTCGAGTTTGGGAAAATCAATCTGCGCAGTTACAGATTTTAACATACCATTAAATTGTAGCAAAAAATGGTATAATACGCACGAGGTAAACAAAAATGCACTCCTTTGGTGACTTAAAACAGGGTAAGGAAATAAAACTCCATGATTATCCTTTGGTAAAATGTGCCGCGGGAGAAAAAATTCTCTGCGCCCAACGGGAGCATCCTGTAACATATATCCTAGCCATGCTAGCTAGACTTGTTACTGAAATTTTTATATTCATCTCTTTTTTTCTAGTTGCCTATAGTACTCTTGCTCTCGCAAATCTTTTTGTAAATAAACAAATACTATTTCTACTTGTTGCTATTATTGGCAGCTCAACCATATTACTAATAGAACTCTATGCGTTTCTTTCATGGTATTACCAATTTTATATTGTCACCAATAAAGCGATTGTCCACAAACGATTTTTCCGCATATCAGGTTTTTATTCCGAAGTCATTTTTTTAGAACAAATACACCAGCAAGAAATAGACAGAAGCCCACCAAACTTACTTTACGACTATTTAAGAATTGAAAACGTTACGGTACTATTTCATAAATTAGAACGGGAAGACCCGTTTTTCTTTCATGCGCCGGAAAACGCCCAGGAAATCGAAGATGCAATCCAAAGTATCACTATCGAATACGGTATTTCGAAAAAAATATGATTCAAAATACCCTACTACACATATTTATTTTTGTATTTTTTATTTTACTCCTTATATGCTTGGGGCTTGTTATCTTTTCTGCTAGAAGGGCATTCAACGCAACTAAAATCCCCGTGCCATTTTTTATTGTTTTAATAATTTTGCTTGTTTTTCTACTTATTTTAAGTGGAATTCTTATTGAAGGGTATTTATTAATTTTTTAATTCCTCTGCCTCAAGAATGCGGGGATTTCGAAAACGTCTTCTTCTTCCTTTTTTTCTTCTTGATTTACACCAGTCACAAATGGTTTTTGTTCTTCAACCTTTTTCTCTGGCACAACAAATTCCCGTAGTCTTTGTTTGGTTTGATCAAAACCGGTGGCAACAACTGTAATTTTTATCTGGTCGCGCATAGATTCGTCAATGGTGGCACCAAAAATAATGTTGGCATCCGGGTCTGCTGCAGAAGATATGATCTTTGCTGCTTCGTCCACCTCGTTCATGGTAAGATCCGGACCGCCAATAATATTAAATAGCACCCCACGCGCTCCATCCATAGAAATCTCAAGAAGAGGTGACGCTACAGCTGTCCGGGCGGCAGTCTGTGCCCTATTTTCCCCAACACCTGTCCCAATACCCATCAGGGCCGAGCCGGCATTAGTCATAATAGCCCGTACATCTGCAAAATCAACATTAATAAGCCCCGGCATGGTAATAAGATCAGAAATTCCCTGTACTCCTTGTGTCAACACCGAATCAGCAACTTTAAATGCCTCGAGTAACGACAATTTTCTGTCGACCACATCCAAAATACGCTGGTTTGGAATAACAATTAATGTATCTACTTTATCCCGTAAATTTTCTACACCATCTTCTGCGGATACCATTCGACGTGTCCCCTCAAAACCAAAAGGTTTGGTAACTACAGCTATGGTTAATGCTCCCACTTCTTTAGCAACTTGAGCAATTATCGGCGTTGCCCCTGTTCCGGTACCACCACCCATGCCGGCTGCCAAAAACACCATGTCTGTTCCTTCCAACATATCTTTAATTTTTTGCTGCGATTCTTCCGCTGCCTGCTTTCCAACTTCCGGATTACCACCCGACCCAAGACCTTTGGTAAAATTCTCGCCAATTTGCAGCTTTGTTACCGACTGGCACATCAGAAGCGCCTGTGCGTCGGTATTCACGGCAATAAAATCAACGCCTTGAATCTGACTCTGCGAAATCATGGAATTTAGAGCATTATTGCCTCCACCACCAATACCCATAACCCGAATTTTTGCAAAATTTGTTGTTTGGGGTTTTATTAACATAATATACGAAACATGGACATCCTAACAGATAAAAAAAAGATTATCAAGAGGGTAACAATACCATACTAGGGCATGAAGGATTTTAGAAAAGATATTATTTTTTGGGACAATTTTCCCAAACGAAGTGCCGGCAGCGAAGGCAACGACAAACCAAACGGTAACGTCGATTTAACCTCGACCTTTGACCCGCACAACAAAAGTCCTACAGCTGTGGCAAAAGCCGGGTCTTCAATTTCGTCTGTAATGCCTTTTAATTCCTTTGGCATACCAACCCTTACCGGCATAGCCAGCATCCGCTTTGCCGCGTCTGTTACCCCAACGGTCTTTGCTCCACCCCCGGTTACCACAAGACCTGCTGGGGTAAGACCTGCAAACCCGCTCTTTTTTAACTCAATACCAACAAAAGTAAAAATTTCGTTAAGTCGTGGGCGAATAATACCATCAATTAAAGTTTTCTTTGAAACCTTTCGTAATTCCTCCGGCAACTGCAAAGATGATAGGTCTATTTCGTCACCTTTAGCCACAAAATCCGCTTTGCCGTGTTTTTCTTTGGGGCCCTCGTCCTCATCATATTCGACTCTAGTTTTTTGCTTTCCTGTTTCAGATAAAAACAGCTTTATTTTTTCGGCCGATTCCAAAGAAATCCTCAACCCAATCGCCAGATCATTAGTAATATGACGCGCCCCAATTGGCAATACCGAAGAGTACGATACAGACCCCTCAACAAACACAGAAATATCAGTTGTGCCAGATCCAATATCCACAAGCACAACCCCTAATTCTTTTTCAGTATCAGACAATACCGAGAGACTGCTGGCATAACCACTAAATACCAACGCCTCTACATCTACACCCACTTCATCAAGCGCTTTTTCTAAATTCCGAAGAGAGATGGTACTTGCAGTAATAATATGAGTATCAACTTCTAACCTTACTCCTGTCATCCCAATTGGGTCTTTTATCCCTTCCTGCCCATCAACTGTATAACTTCGAGGCAACACATGAATAACTTCACGATTAGAAGAAATCGATACCGCCCGCGCCGCATCAATAACCCGCTGTAAATCAGATGTATTTATCTCTCCTTCCGGTGTAGATACTGCAACAACTCCTTTAGAATTCTGGCTCTCTATATGACCCCCGCCGATTGAGGCAACAACTTTAGATACCGAATATCCGGCCATCCTCTCCGCTGCCTCAAGCGAAGTATTTATTGCAGCAACCGCATCCTCTATATCAACAATCTGCCCCTTACGCATCCCGGCAGCTTTTGATTCAGAAACACCCAAAACTTGAGTTGCATCATCTGTAACTTTGGCAATTAATGACACGATTTTAGATGTCCCAATATCTATTCCAACAATAATTTTTCCCTCTGTCATAGCTATATATTTTTATTGTATCGTTAATACCGGTGTATCAAAACGAAAATCAACACGCGAAACGCGCTTTCCCTCTATTGTAAGCCGAGAAAGAATAAGTTGTAAAGAGGAAACTTGTTCTACCAACGATTTTCCTCTTGCTAAAAATACATCTTCTCCTGATCCAAGCTTTATTAAATATGACGAGGCGTCATATACAAACACGCCGGAAAATGAAATCCGTTTTTCCTTTAAAAGTTCAGTAATTCTGTTAATCTGCTCTGTTTGCTCCTGATTTTGTTTTGAGACTGGACTAATAAATGTTTTTTTCTTCTCAAGAGTACGTATACTATAAAAAGAAACAAGCACAACAAAAAATGCAACAGAGCATAAAAACCAATAAATAACTATTCTTCTTTTAGACCTTTGACGCATAACTAACAACATTAATAATACGTTTTTCTGCGTCAGTTATAATATACTCTTTTGCACGCTTTGAGTTTTGAAGATACATATTCCGCTTTCCAAGCAGAGTGCAAACACGCTCATAAAAACTACTTATTGTTAGCTCGTTTTGTTTTGCCATTTCTGCCAAACCAAGATCAGACAAAAACTGTGCATTTTTTTCCTGCTCATCCCTTTGTGAAAACGGAAGAGGGATAAGAAGGCTGGGTTTGCCAAAAAAAAGTAACTCCGAAACAGTATTAATTCCCGACCTGGCTACCACAAGATCTGCCCAGCGCATAATACCACCTACATCTTCTGAATTAACAAATTTAGTAAGAATATATCGATCTCTAAGTGACTTATTTAACCTATTTTTTATTTTTGATAATCGGTCATAATCCCTAAATTCCCCAGAATCACCTGTCTGATGAATAACAACACATATTTCTAATAGCTTCTTAATACACCCCTCAACCAAAACATTTATCGCATGCGATCCCAAACTCCCCCCGGTAACATACACAACTGGCAACTTCTCTTTCGGTAATTGAAAATTGAATCCGCCAGCTGGCGGAGAAAATTGTCGTATGGGATTTCCTGTCAATACCACCTTTTCTTTGGGGAAAAACTTTTTTGACGACTCCCACGAAATACACACCTTTTTGGCAAAATATGAGGCAATTCTATTTGCCGCGCCTGCTTCTAGTGTTTGCTCATGAATAACAACCGGAATTCGTAATATCCACGCAGCCATAACAACAGGTATCGAAACATACCCTCCAAACGACAAAACTACATCGGGACGAAAATTTTTAACTACTTGGTATGCTTCAAAAAAACCTTTTGGTAACCTTAGCAATGATGGTATTGTATGTCTGGTAAATGCTCTCTGCCACCTGCCGGTGGTAATAGCAGCATAAGACATGCCCAAGCGGGCAGCAGTTTGGTATTCTAAAGATATTGCGCTGTCGCCTTCTAATGCATGTTTTCTTCCCACAACCAACACTTTTGTATCTTTTGGCAATGCTGAATATACACACAGAAGGGGAGAAAAATGTCCGCCGCCGCCGGCAGTTAAAATAATTTTCATATATTATACTTGACTCTGTTTTGAGATATTTAATAATACCCCAACCGCGCACAAATCAATAACTAATGAAGATCCTCCGTAAGAAATAAACGGAAGAGGAATTCCAGTAAGAGGAATAAGTGCCGTTTGCGCGGCCAGATTCATTAAAATCTGCACCGCCAGAAACGAGATAATCGTCCCAGCCAGAAGCCTGCCAAACGTATCTTTTGCCAAAAGAGCAATACGATAACCTCTCCAAATAAATATTATATACACCATAATAAGCATCACAGATCCCATAAAACCCAATTCCTCTGCAAGAATGGCAAAAATAGAATCAGTGGTATTTTCTGGTAGATAGGCGTATTTTTGCAAGGAATTTCCCAAACCCACGCCCGTTAAACCACCCATGCCCAATGCAATTAAAATCTGCTTAACATGATAAGAAGACGGTGATGTTGAATCCAAAGGAGAAAGAAATGCCGTTAAGCGGCTTAGGCGGTATGGCTCAAGTTTTATAAGAATATATCCACCAATTGCAATTGCTGGAAAAAGCAAAAGTAAAGATGCAATACTCCCTCCCGATAAAAAATATGCAATCAGTGCCTCAAATAAAATAATACTTGCTGTTCCCATATCTGGCTGCAACATAATAAGGCCAACGACCAATCCCAAAAGCAACAAAAATGCCAATAACCTGCCTTTTTCTTTTTTAGAAAACCAGGCGGATAAATAAATGGCTAAGGCAAATTTTACAAACTCTGCCGGCTGCAAAATAAAAACACCCGTATTAATCCACCTCCGTGCTCCTAAAGCATACACACCAACGCCTGGGATAAATACCAATACCAAAAGCAATAAAGCAACAAGCAGAAGTGGCAATGATAAAGCATAAAATTTTTTGTAGTCAAAAAAAGAAAAAAACAATAGTCCCCCAAATCCTAATGCAGCCCAACGGGTCTGCTCTTTTATATAATGAAATTTATCCCCAAAGTCTCGAAAGGCAATAAAGGACGAGGCGTCAAAAATCATCAGCAGTCCAAATAAGGTCAATACGACTACAACTGCTAGAAGCACTGCATCTATTCGTTTCATGTTACCCGACTTTGATAAACGCTAGGTATAGCCCAATAATCGCAAAAACAAATCCCAAAAGCCATGCCCGCATAACAATTTTTGGTTCTTCCCAGCCGCGTTCTTGCAGTAATAAATGCAGAGGCGATGCGGGAAAAATTTTTCTTCCCAGAAAACGCTTGCTAAGAATTTGTATAAGAGAAGACCCTACTTCTAAAATAAACACACCACCAATAACAGCAAGCGCTAAAATTTTTCCGGTTAGTAGCCCAATAACTGCTAATACTGCGCCTAAGGCAAGCGACCCAACGTCTCCTAGCCAAATACGCGCAGGATAAATATTGAAATACAAAAACGCCATTATGCTACCCATAAGCACTGAAATAAAAACACCAAGCGCGTTATCTAATTGCTGGGAAGAAATTATTAGAAACGCGCCAAGACAAATAAGTAAAACTCCAGGCGCCAAACCATCTAATCCATCTGCTATATTAAATGCATTAGCAAAGGAAACAATAACAAACGCGGCAAAGGGGACGAACAAAAACCCCAAACTTGCCAGTCCAAACCCATGAATAAAAATAAAGGTAAAACCAAGTTTGTAATAAAAGACCGATGAAATAACAAGAGCCAAAACCCACTGTATAAAAAATTTATGCCTAAAACGCAGTCCAAAAAAAGGAGACCTGTTGCCATTGGCAAGCTTTTTCATGTCGTCATACAAACCTAACACTCCAAAGCCAATGAAAGTAAAAAGGAGTACAAAAAGCTCCCACGGTTTTACCTCTATACCAAAAATGCCATATGACCAAAGGGTAAGTACAGAAACAATAATAATAATCAAAATACCCCCCCCATATGGGGTGCCTGCTTTCCAGGCATGGTGCTTGTCGAAAAGCGGAGTCCGCTTTTCAAACATATCCTTGGTTTTCTGATGCTGCCGCTGCAGTTTTATTTTGTACAGAAAATCAATAAACGGCACGAGTAAAATACCCGTAATAAAAAACGACAAAATCGTTAGACCCAAAACCTGCGCCATAGATATGTATTATACTCCCAAATAGCTCCGTAAGCAAAGTTAATATCCCTTTCTCCAAGTAGAGATACGTTCGATTAAATTTGTTTTCCAATATGAAAAAGTTAATGGGAGATCCTGGGCATGGAGCAGTTCTACCCGTTTTCCACCAAACCCCATCTTAAAAAGCGACAAACCATACCATGGATGACTTTTTCGGTCATCTGATGCGATGCCCCAAAAATTATACATACTCATCCCCTGCTTTTTTGCCTCCCGAATTGCTTCCCACTGGATTAAATACGATGCCGGAACATCTCGAAACTCATTGTCCGACGCGCCATGGCGGTAAATTGCCATTTTCCCAACAAACGCAATAATTGCCCCACTGATAACTTTTCCATTATAGGTTGCCAAAAAAAGCAATTCCTCATCATTTTTTGAAAACACATCAAATTCTTCCCTAACACCTTTATGCGGCACAAAATGTTTGCGTTTGGACAAATCTTTATACAACGGAAAAAACTTGGCAAGGTCGATTGTGTCTTTGGAGACAGATATTTTTATATCCATCCCTATGGCTTTTTTAATAAGATAACGATGGGTTTTTCGCATTTCTTTCAAGAGCATATCTTCTGTTTTTGTAATATCCAAAACCCAACAAATTTCGGCATCCATATTGTGCATGGCGCTATCTCTAAGACCTCGTTTTCGTAAATTTGTAAAATCCACGTACTCCTTTGGCACAACCGGACTTATGCGAATAAACGACGCCCCTTCTTCGGTAGCCAACTTTTTGGCGTAATCAATAATTGCATCAAATGTATCCCAATTAAAAGGCAAAAGCACCGGCCCATGACGCAAATGTAAATATGTACCTCGTTTTGCAACAACTTTTACCAGCTGGCAAATCGCCAGAAGCTTTCCTCCATCATATACTCCTATATGCCATATACCATATGCCATATACCGCAATGCCTCTCCCCATTCCCACGATTGGAAAAAAGGATAAAACACTACCTCTTTTTGCAAAAGAAAATCGTCCCATATTTTCTTTTTTGTGATGCTACTAATTTCTACCATAAGTTTTTATAAAAGCAATAACTCGATCAAGATCTTTTTTTGGCAAAGTTGGATGGGTCGGTAAGTTAATTATTTTTTGGGCAATTTTTTCTGCTTTTGGACATGACCCCTTTATGTAGTAAACGTTTTCCAACACTACACCTTTGGGATCAATAATTTCACTGTACCACGTCCCAAGATAAATATGTTGTTTTTTGGCTGCCTTCAATAAATGGTCCCTATTATTTACAAACATAGGAAAGCGTAAAAGTGGCGACTCCTGCTTATTGCCATTCTCCCCAAACGCTTCCAGATACGAAGCAGTTGCCTCTTTCCGCTTACTATTAAAATCAAACAGTCTAGACAATTGAAACAATGCCAGTTTTGCCAAAACATTTGGCATCTTTTTCATAAAAACTGAGGGGGTAATTCCTTTTTTTTCTTCTGCAAAAACAGGAAAAGATAAAAATTTTACTTTTTGCAGCGAGACTAAAATTGCTTTGCCAATATCAAAAAAATCGTAGAGCGGCAAAATAATACTGGATGCAATTGGATGTAATAACTGTTGTAAAACCCAAAAAATAGACGGGTAATTTTGGGCCTCTTGAATAGTCCGTAAACGATCTACAACTGTTTTATCTTTGGCTATTGCCATACCGCCAAACACCGATGAAAACGCTTTATCCCGTCCAAAACTAAAAATTGCAGCCGTGCCAAAAGTACCCAGCTTTTTTCCTTTATAAGTACCGCCAATGGTATGCGCGCAATCTTCTATAACCACAAGGTTATGTTTTTTGGCAATTTCCATAATTTTATCCATGCTCGAAGGTATACCAAAAGTATGCTGCACAATAATTGCCTTTGTTCTTTTCGAAATGTTTTGCTCGATACTTTTTGGATCAAGGGTTAACGAGTCTGTTATATCTGCATAAACAGGCTTCCCGCCGCATGCAGTTATTGCATTTGGCAAAACTACGCAGGTAAATGCCTGTAAAATCACTTCATCGTCCTTACCAACTCCGACTGATTCCAGTACCGCACGTAACGCCCCTCTTCCGCTTGCAAAAGAAATAGCAAAAAACGGAGAAAAAAATGTGTCAAACCATTCTTCGAGCCTCTTCGAATCGCTACCCGTTAACCAGTTATGGGGAGTAAATAACAAACGCAATGCTAACAAAACATCTTTGCTTTCAAGATTTGGAGAAAATCCAATAGCAACTGTTTGTTTCATAAAATTTTCTCAAGTGACAACCCTGCCTCTTTTCCTTCAAATACCACTACATCTCCTTTTTTTGTCCGACTGATAATGTACTGGGCAATAACAGATGGGGTACCGACAAAAATCACGCATTTCTTTTCTCCCTCCCGTAATCCCGTCCGCAAAGAAGGCAGATAATTTGTATTTGTTACCAATAAAAAATCACACACATCACCAATTGCCCGCCCTATGTTTCTATGCTCCTCTTTAGCAGATTTTCCTAGCTCTATCATTGGCTGCAGCACCAACAGTTTTTTGCCAGAATATAAACTCATATAATCAAGGGCTGCGCGCACCGAATCCGGGTTGGCATTAAATGAGTCATCTATTAAATTTACCCCTCCAATTTCATGCCTGGTCATTGTTTGCCCAGGCAACGAAAGCATTGAAACAGCATCAGCAATTTCAGTATCGGTCATCCCTAGATATGAGGCTAAATAAATACCAGGGAGCATATTTTCGATATTGTGCTTACCAAGAATTGGTGCCGAGAGGACAAGTTTTTTTCTATTTATCAGTACCTCAAACGTCGAATAAGTTTTTTGGACAACAATATTTGTTGCTGTTACTGCATTTTTTTCTTTTTCTCCGGCACAAACATATAATACTTTTTTCTTTTCTGTCTTTTCATACAAACGGCGCGCATTAACGTTATTACCATTAAATAAGGCCAGACCATTTTTAGGCAAAGATTCAATCAGCTCGTATTTTGCCTCCATTGTGTTTTCCAAACCACCAAACAAAGAAGCATGCTGCTGGTTAACTGCGGTCAGAATGCCTATTTTGGGACGCACAATCCGGCAAAGCTCTGCAATTTCACCCTTTTTGTATGCTCCCATTTCAACAACAAATATTTCTGTACCTTTTTGCAGTCCCGAAAGAATCGCGTTTGCAACCCCAATTGGAGTATTATTCGTCCCCTTTGTTTTTGCCACACGGAATTTTTTTCGTAAAACTTGGGCAGTAAATTCTTTTGTCGTGCTTTTCCCATAACTACCGGTTACGCCAACTACCAAGAGCTTTTTGTGCTCCCGTATCTTTTCTACAGCCCGGGCAATCTTAAAATCCCGTTGCATTTCAGTTGGAAAAGAGAAAAAATAAACAAACCCTGCAACAATTAGTGGAATAAGTCTATCAAGAAGCAGCAACCAAATCATTCGTTCAGGAAGTATCCAAAAAAACAATGTGACAACAAAACAACTCAATAAAACAATCGCTAATGCTTTAACTGTTGGTCTTGGTCGTTTTAATACGCGATTTCTTACTTCCTGCACAACCAAAAATGCTTGAAACAGAAAAAGAAAACTAACACCTACCTGATATAGCTGTAAAAAAGAAGAATGTAAAGCAATATAT
>CAZIZQ010000005.1:0-24990 GCA_964544105.1 uncultured Gammaproteobacteria bacterium
ATTTACAATGAAAAAAATAAACAATGTAACATAATGGTTTTTGACCATGCAAAAGTAATTAAAAATACAGCACGCATTTTATATATCGGCAAAGGAAAAAGCTATGGAGATAAAAAAACGGGTAAATCCAGAAAGCATCCAATTTATATGTTTTTAGATAATAAGAATAACTATATTTGTGAAGTCCGTTATGGTGGCGCATCGGCAAATGCGCTTCAAAGAGGACTTTGGACAAACACAAAAAATGCCATTTTTTATTTTGACAGTATTACAAATGGCTGGATTGATTATTCCCATAATCTAACGTTAGTCAGATTATTTAGTCTTGCATTAAATAGCACCGAAGAAAGTCATAAACAAGCAAATGAAATTTTGCAAAAAGATATTGATAGATTAAAAACCTTATGATCAATCAACAAATAAATATATTTGGCAAGTCTATTTTAACAACGCCTAAAACAGAAGGGATAAAATACGCGGGGTCAAAGTTAAAAATTCTACCGTATATTATTGAAATACTGACTGACTTAAGCGATGTTAAAAAAGTCTTGGATGGTTTTACGGGGACAACCCGCGTGGCGCAAGCTTTAGCACAGCTTGGATATGATGTAACCGCGAGTGATATTTCTGCTTGGTCTGAAGTTTTTGCCAACTGTTATCTAAAATCGAGTAAGCCAGATAAATTTTATCAGGATATTATTAATCACCTAAACAGTCTACAGGGTTATGATGGTTGGTATACAAAGCATTATGGAGGTGAATTAGCAAGTAGTAATAAAAGACCATTTCAAGCAAAGAATACACGTAAACTAGATTCAATAAGAGATGAGATTGAAAAATTGAATTTGGAATGGGTTGATAAATGTGTAATTTTGACCAGTTTAATTTATGCATTAGATTCTGTTGACAGCACGCTTGGTCATTATGTCGCATATCTTTCAGCATGGTCGCCACGATCAAACAATAATTTATTCTTAAAACTACCAAAAAGATTCAAAAGTGATGGCACGCATACAACAATTCAAGGTGATATTTTTAAAACAATCGTTGACAGTGAATATGATTTAGCATATTTTGATCCACCTTATGGTTCTAATAACGAAAAGATGCCTCCAAGCAGGGTACGCTACGCGTCCTATTATCATATTTGGACAACTATTATAAAACATGATAAGCCAGTTGTTTTTGGAAAAGTAAATCGTCGGGAAGATAGCAGGGATTTAGTAGCAAGTTCGGTTTTTGAAGAATTTAGAAAAGATGAAAATGGTTCTTTTATCGCTATGCAGGCATTACGCAGGCTGGTGAAACAAACAAAAGCGCGCTATATTTTATTATCATATAGTTCTGGTGGTAGGGCCACAAAACAGGAACTGAATGATATAATCAATGAGTCTGGTAAATTATTAAAAGCAGTTGAAATTGATTACAAAAAGAATGTAATGGGAAATATGCGCTGGACAAATGAATGGATAAATAGCGACGGGAAATATCATGAATACTTGTTTTTAATGGAAAAATCCACCAAAAAAGAATTACCAAAATATTTTCCCAATCTAACACAACCATCTATAAACTATGCACATCCCAACGCTTACTGATATCATTTTACAAGAACAGCAAAAAAACCCAAACGCCAAAGGGAATTTAACGCTTATCTTAACCCAAATCGAGGATGCTGCCAAAATTATTGCCAGCCATGCCAACCGCACCGGGCTGGTTGATATTTTGGGTAAAACCGGCAACAAAAATGCTTATGATGAAGAGGTGCAAAAACTGGATGAATTTAGTAACAATCTACTTGTCAAAACGCTGTTTGAAAGCAAACAGGTCTATGCTGTAGCTTCCGAAGAACTACTCGATATCCTCTATTCCCCAACAAAAACAGGCGACTATATTGTATTTTTTGATCCCCTTGACGGTTCTTCAAATATCGACATTAATGGCCCCATTGGCACAATCTTTTCTATCTATCACAAAAATGGCACAGTTTTACAAAAAGGCAATAAACAAATAGCTGCCGGTTACATTTTATACGGCCCGAGTACTGTTTTTGTCTACGCCTCGCAGTATTCAATCAATGGTTTTACTCTCGACCCATCAATTGGCAGTTTTTTACTTTCTTTTCCTAACATACGAATTCCTCAAAAAGGAAATATTTATTCCATCAACGAAGGCAACTACGAACTCTACGACGAGGGGACAAAAAAATATCTCGAGCATCTAAAAACAACCAAATCATATAAAGCCAGATACATTGGCTCTATGGTTGCCGACATCCACCGAACACTTCTTAAAGGAGGCATATTCCTTTACCCCAGTGACAGCAAAAATCCAAACGGAAAATTGCGATTATTATTTGAAGTAAATCCCATGACTTTTTTAATTGAAAAAGCCGGCGGCATGGCAATCTCCAACGGTGTAAACCCGCTTGATATAACACCCACAACTGTTGACCATAAAGTACCGATTGTCATTGGAAGCCGTGGGAATGTTGAAGAATTTTTGCGTTTGACGCAAAAATAATTTTCAGTTTTCAATTTTCATTGAATTTTCAATAATAAAATTTTCAAACGTTTGAAAATTAAAAATTTGCGTTTTGATTGAAAATTGTAAATTGAGAATTGAAAATTTATGGCTGGTCTTCTCAAAAATATCAACCTGCTTAGTCAAAACAAAATTGAAAACAAGCGAGTCCTCCTCCGTGTAGATTTTAATGTCCCATTGGATGAAAATCTAAATATCACCGACGACACGCGGATTACCGCGGCAGTGCCAACCATACAACTACTCCTGAGAAACAACAATAAAATTATTCTTGTTTCTCACCTGGGTCGACCACAAGGCCGAGATGCAAAATTATCGCTAAAACCTGTTGCCGATTATCTAAAAAAAGCCTTTCCACAAAACACCATAACGCTTGTTGCGGACATTCTCACCCAATCACCAACACCAAACGATATTACTCTTTTAGAGAATATTCGCTTCTTTGAAGGTGAAGATAAAAACGATCATGCTTTTGCCAAGCAACTGGCCAGTCTTGCAGATGTCTATGTAAATGATGCCTTTGGCGTATCACATAGAGACGCTGCGTCTGTTGTTGGTATAACCACAATCCTCCCCTCTTATTGCGGGTGCTTGTTGGAAAAAGAAATTACCGCGGTAACAAAAATTATGAATAATCCAAAACGACCGCTTGTAGCAATTATTGCCGGAGCCAAGATTTCGACAAAAATTATTCTTTTAGAAAAATTGCTTGATGTTGTTGATTATCTTCTGTTGGGTGGTGTCATTGCCAATACGTTTCTTCAAAACCAAGAACCAGAAATAACTCAAAAGATATTAAATCAAGCCAAGAAAAAAAATGTTTCTCTTATCTTGCCCATAGACACGGTTGTTTTTGAAGACAAAATTCTTGATATCGGCCCAAAAACGCAAAAATTGTTTGCTGAAATAATAAAAAAAGCCAATACCATTATTTGGAACGGCCCTGTTGGGTATGCAGAAGATGCTAGATTTGCCAAAGGTACCCAAAGTATTTTTAGAGCAATCACCCAAAACAACCAGGCTTTTTCTCTAGTTGGCGGCGGCGACACTCTGGCCTCTGTTTCGGGAAATCCTGATATTAGTAAAATTACCCATGTTTCCACCGGCGGTGGAGCTATGCTAGAACTTATCGAAAAAGGCACTCTCCCCGGTATCGAAGCTCTGCGAGAAAAAATAAATAGTGTATAATAGATTTTTATGCCTGATTTAGCAACGATTATTCAAACTATTGGCTACTTGGGTGTTTTTGCAATTGTCTTTGCGGAATCTGGACTTTTTTTTGGTTTCTTTCTTCCTGGAGACAGCCTTTTATTTACCGCAGGGTTTCTAGCCTCCCAAGGATTTTTTGATATAGCAATTCTTGCTATTGGTTGCTTTATCGCAGCAGTTATCGGAGACAGCGTTGGATACTGGATGGGGAAAAAGTATGGAAAAAAATTGTTCCACAAAGAAGACTCGCTCTTTTTTCATAAAGACCACCTAGTACGAGCAAATGTCTTTTATAAAAAACACGGGGGCAAAACAATTATTATTGCCCGCTTTATGCCTTTTATCCGAACATTCGCCCCAATTGTGGCCGGCATTGGCGATATGACATACTCTACGTTTCTTTTCTTTAACATTATTGGCGGATTTTTTTGGGCAGTAGGACTAACAACAATGGGATTTTTCTTGGGTAACGCCATCCCAAATGTCGACAGATACCTGCTTCCAATTATCGGGCTGATTGTAATTGTTTCTATATCTCCAGGTATATATCATACATTGACTAACAAGGAAACCAAAGAAAAAATAATCTCTTTTCTATTTTACCGAAAATAAGGCACGAATATTCATATCCGAAACAAATTGTATTTCTTTCTGCGGCGCACTAACAATATTGTATCCCGCAGGATGCTGCGAAGAAAAAGAAAAAGGATATTTATCTGTCCCCGGCTGCTTATATAACAAAAGATCATAGGCAAACGAAGAAGGCAACACTAATAATTTTTTAGGCAACACATATTCTGCAGCTACTATTGTCTCCTTTCCCAAAGGGACAGAAACTAAAAACCCAAACAACATTTTATTCCTCTCCTCTTCGACCGCAACTTCTAATCCTTTTGGAGCAGTAAAATTTTTTGCCTCATACACTTTTGGAGTAGTCACTGCCGGCAGTAGTTTTTGCATTTCTCCGTTTATGGAAATACCAGTAAGAAATGCCCCCTTTGGCACAATAATTCTAAGATAGTTTTTATAATCCGCGGCATAGATATTATTAAGCTTTTCATTTTTATAAACAATTGTAAGCTTTGCCGAAACACTGGCGTTTTTATCTATTACAACATCATATGCAAGCCGTCTTGTAATTCCAACATTGGCTTTATTTACTCCAACATTTGCTTCACTTATTCCAACATAATCCAATATGTTATCTTTCTGCACCCGAAAATCATTCATGGCCGAGGACATATTGTTAACTGCAAAAACATTTTGCAAAGATGGGTCGCTAAACGAGATTAGAACATGTTTTTCTGCTATTCCCTGCAATAACACTGCATACAACTGCTGATACGGTATATCTTTTTGTGTAAATCTTATCTGCATAGCGCGAAAAAGAGATTGGAGAAAATCTTTTTTTTGGGTGCTTCCTGGAAAAAAATCTTTTTCTGCATGGTTCTGGACCAGAGTATAAAAATTATCTGCTTTTACTGTTTCTTTATAATCCGCCACCTCTATTTTTCCAAAAGTACCTACCAACATTTTCATAAAAGAAACGTCTACGGCAATAATTCCATCGACAATTTCATCTGTTTCTGCTTTTAGAAAAAATGCTGCCACAGAAGCGCTTTTGGGAAAATCAGGAGAAAAATTACTGTCTCGTAAATACCAGTGGACAGACTTTAGATATCGGCGAATTGCAAATGGTGGTTCTACATGGCCCTTTAGCTGACCGTCTGCATCGTAGACGTCGTGCAATAAAAATTGCACGTCGCCTTTGTCGACTTTGGCAATTGCGTACGAACCAATAAATCCCCCACCCGGCCTAAGCTCCATATCATTTTGCAAAAGTATAAGATATGTCTTTGGTTTGATAAATCCAAGTACGTCTCCTGTAATATCAACAACGCTTGACAGCGCTTTTGTAGAAAAAGGCAAAGACTGAACTTTCTGCAAATTCCCAAGTATGTTTCGTAGAGATGCAGTTATTGCTACCATATTTTTTTCTGACCAGGCATCCGCAACTGCAGATGCTTCCAATAAAGTAGATGTAGCTATTTTTTCTTTTGAAAGATTATCTCCAAACCACTCATGCAGTTTTTCTTTATATAAAAAGTGGCTCATCTCTGCTATACGCAAAAAGCTGTCTGCCCTAGCTGCATATACTTTTGTCTGTTTTATATCTCCATCTATTAGTGCATTTTTTGCCTTAGTTATATCGTATGCGCCAATACCCATAAAAATATTGGTTGATACAAAAGGCAACAAAAAAAGAACAAAGGCGAAAAATGCTAAACGGTAAAAAAAGAAGCGGGTATTTTTACGTGCTATTTTAGCAGCAACAACATTTCTACCCTCTGACACCAATTCTTTACACACATCCTTCTCATACAGTTTTTTAACAGCATGCTCTACTGTATAAGAATTATCAAAAAGATATATTCCATCAGTCGGCAGCTCAAACATATCTTTCTCCTCTTGCCCTATAAAATCAATACGTAAAATTGGATCTATTTTTTGAAACATTCGAGCCAAACTTAACTTAGTCGGAGGATGCTTTGGAAAAGCAAAAAGTATTTTATGCTTTTCTTTTTTAAGAAAAATAACACGTGTAATTATATCTACAGCATCATCAATAAAGACCGGGTAAGTACTACCAAGTCCCATACCGGAAACAACTATTTTTTCTTCTTTTTTTGCATGGGTAAAAAAATCGGCAATTGTTGTCCCCTCTTGCAATACTTGTTCTCCAAAAACATCTCCAATAATAATGATATTTATGCACTGCTCTATGACTTGTAATTTTTTTCCAAGCTCTTTTGTATATAGACGAATTGGAACTACTACAAATAACTCTCCATTTGTGCCTTTTGTTTTTTGAGCAAATCCAGGCAGCGCTTCTAACACATTTTTTTCGCCGTTATAGACAATAAGAATATGGGTATAATCCCCATCTGGAAAAGTAGGCATGGAGTCTATGAAGGGACAAAATAATATATCTCGGGCAGTATTTTGAGAATAATTTTTTGTGGCAAAAACTCCGGAAAAAGAAAGTTTTTCTTTTTGTAACTGTAGAATGATGGCATTACCTATATCTCCCTGTTTGTCTATCAGAAGAATAAGCAAGTTACGTTTCATCACCTTCTATTGTATCATCAAGCGCTTTATTTACCATCGCGTCTGCCCGTTTATTTTTCTCCCGGGGAATATGGGAATATGTAACCTTGCACCCTAACTGTAATTGTTTCTGTTTTGCCGCTACCACGTATTTTTGCAGTGCCAGATTTTTTACCTTCCATACCCCATTCATCTGAGACACAACCAATAACGAATCAAGATATATCTGTACTTGCGCATGTTTTTTTATGATGTCTTTATGCAACAGTAACCACGAAAGGATGGCATTGACCCCTTCGTATTCCGCCACGTTATTGGTAGCATGACCAATAACTTTACCAAACTCTGTCAGTGTCTCCCCTTTTTCGTTTTCGATGAAAACCCCGTATGCTGCCGGGCCAGGGTTACCTCTTGCTCCTCCGTCTGCAAATGCTCTAATCATATTTTTTGTTTTCCTTTTTGACAAAAATTATATTGCTATAGCAATCTTTTTGAAATTTACTCGAATCATACATGTGCATTTGATTAAAATCATACAAGAGGAGTTAAAAATTATCCCTTCAAATTATACATTATTCTGCAAAAATGCTTTTGACCAACATAACCCAAAAACAAAAGCAAATAATAATTGCCCCTGTTGTAGTGTTAAAAAATAATGATCAAACATTCCCAAAATTAAAACAGTAATTAAAATTGAAAATTGAAAATTGAAAATTTTTTTTTCTTTCTTAAATTTTGTATTGTTTTTCTAAAAAACAGCAACACCACCAATAATCCAACAATACCTACTTCAGATGCTATAAGAAAAAAAATATTATGTACTGGTTGCAAAAAAGAAAATAGCGATAGATTGATTGTTTTTTGAAAAAAGGGGAGTGTTGATAAAAAGTTATTAGGCCCAACACCAAATATGGGATGTTGCTGCACCATTACTGTTGCTGTTTTGATAAGTTCTATTCTTCTGGTAACTGATTCGTCAGTCAACTGAAAATTACTAAATCGAGTATGAAGAGAAGAAAATATAAAAATTACCACTACAACAATAAAGAGTACTGTCATTCCGAATTTATTTCTGAATCTAGTTATTTTGAGATGCTGAAATAAATTCAGCATGACAATTATAACCCACAAAACTATCGCCACTCTGCTCATTGTTAAAAAAAGGGCGATTGTACCAATCACAATGGAGAAAGAAAATAATATTTTTTTGATACTTAATACTTGATACTTAATACTTGATACTAATATCGTCATCGCAATTGTTAAATATCCTGCCAAGACGTTGGGGTGGGGGAATGTCGCATATGGTCGAAGAACTAATTTACTATTAAGTTCTGCATTGGCGATACCTGGAGTAACTGATGTAAATGTCCGCTCGCCAAAAAAATATAATAGTCCACCAAGAGAACCCTGCAGTAAGTACTGGGCTATGGCAAGTGAAGATTCAAAAATGACACCGCAGCTAAACAATAGTACTATTCGCTGCATGTCGGCATTTTTCTTTATGTGTGCCGACACATACCATCCAAAAAAACCAAACTCCAATAACTTGAATAAACCATATAGTCCTGCCATGGGATTTTTAGATTGAATAATTCCAAACAATAAAAACATGATAAATAAAATAATTTTCAATTTATAATTTTTAATTTTTAATGAATTTTTAATGTTTAAATTTTTAAACACCCATAAAAAAAATAATAATACAATCAGAACATCAGTAAAATAAATAGTGGGGGAGAGATAATCTACACGGATGCCGGAAATATAAGACCAGGCTGGCCAAAAATGCTTACCTGCTTGGGTGGGAAGAAAAAGAATGATGGAGTAAAAAATGAAACGTTGAAGTTTCAATGAGATTTGATACATGTTAACTCAAAACTCAAATGTCAAAACTCAAAACTATAGTTCAAAACGTAAAACTTTTGAGCTTTAAGCTGCCCGCTTCGCAGCGAGGCGAGTAGCTTTGAACTTTGAATTTTGCGCTTTGAGCTTACTCTCGTGGTTTTATCACAAGAGTCCTATCTCGCCCAACACCGACAGATTCTGAAATAACTTCCGGATCATCTTGAAAATACATATGGACTATTCTTCTTTCCCAAGATCGGAGATTGGGGAGCGTAACTTCTTTTTTATCTTGCAATACTTTTTCTTTCGTCTGGATGGCCAAGCCCTCAAGCCAATCGGTTCGATTCTTTTTATAGTCACCAACTTCTATAGAAGCGCGGACAAATCTACCCAATTTTTTTGAAATAGCAAGAGAAAAAACAAGCTGCAGGGCTTCGAGGATTTCACCATGGTAACCAATTACCATGCCACTGTCTTTAGTTTCCAAATTTATCTCAACTACTTCCTCACTTGCAGAAAAGGTAAAATCTCCATCTATTTCCAAAACAGATAAAATCTCCTCTATTATTTTTTCGATGTGATTTTGTTCTTTTTCCATAAGTCAGAAATGTTAGCTAACCCCCCAAAACCGCTAACGTGGTACTGCTGTATTATACCAAAAACCGTGAACGTATTCCAATACAAAGAGAGGCCAACCGGAAATGTGGCAGAAAAAAACCCAATCATAACAGGGAATATATATAACGATTGTGTTTGGAATACACTGGCAAAATCATCTTTCTTGCCCGTTTTACCCGCCGTAGTTTTAACGAAGGCGGGCTCTTCCGGTTTACTAAACATCATTTTTGACTGGATAAACTGTAGTACTCCGGTAATAAGAGGTATTGCAATAATTAATAATGGCATTTTTTCATTAAGCTGCCATGGGCTTGGTGCAAGCGGAATACCAAAAAAATTAGTATCCCACGGCTTGCTTAACCACAAAGCAGGGGAGTATAAAATATTGCTATTAATTTCAACCATTGCCTTTGCAGGATCAAGACTAATGACTTTTGTAAATGCCGGATAAAGCCCAAAAGCAATAATTCCCATCTGCACTATTGCAGACAAACAACCACTAGCAGGATTAACTCCATGATCTTTATACAGCTGCATTGTCTCTTTCTGAATCCGAGCATTATCTCCTTTGTGTCTATCTTTTAAATTAGATATATGAGGGGCGAGCTCTTGCATTTTTTTTGATGCCCGTAATTGCGAGGTGATCATGGGGTACATGACAAGCCGAATTAAAACAGTAAGGAGAATAATCGAAAATCCCAATGGGAATGGGATATGTAAAAAAACCAGGAATTGATATATGGCAACTAATACATTTAATAATGGGTAGACGAGTACTTGATCTAACATAATAAATAACTCAAAACTATAGTTCAAAACGTAAAACTTTTGAGTTTTAAGCTGCCCGCTTCGCAGCGAGGCGAGTAGCTTTGAACTTTGAATTTTGCGCTTTGAGCTTGATAAAGGGCTGGCAGCTCGCAATCCTCTTTATAGATAACCAGCCACCTTGAATTATACCGTATTTTTCAATCATCTGTATTGAGTACTTTGAACATGTTGGAGAAAAACGGCAGATGGTCGGGGAACCAACAATAAAAGAGATAACTCTTGAAAATAATACTTGATAAACTCTGATAAAAAAAATTACTACAGTTTTCATATAAACATCTGTTGTTTTTCAAAAACATCAACAATTGCAGAATTTAATACTTCTTCTTTTTTATTTAATGCTGCAGCTCGCAAAGAAAACGCCATATCGTATCCTCCTCGAATACGCGTATACATTTGCTCTATACAGTGGCTCATACGTCTACGCAGCTTGTTTCTAACAGCAGCCCTTTTATCTATTTTTTTTGAAACATTAAACCTAAATCTAGAAATAGATAAATTGTTTTTTGATATACGTACAATAAAATAGGGGATTGCAATAGTACGAGGGTTAGCCAATTTGATTCGTGGTATACGATACTCTCTTTTTAACACGTTATATAGTTAGCCGTTTTCTTTTGGTAGCTCTGCGTCTCTTCAAAACCTTTTTCCCGTTATGTGTGCTCATCCGGCTTAAAAAGCCATGCTTTCGCTTTCTCTTTACCTTTTTAGTTTTCAACCCAACCTTTTCCATACTTGTAGTATAACAAAAATTTCCTCTGTTGTCATCTCGAACCTTTACCGTGTCATTCTGAACTTGTTTCAGAATCTTAAACAAATGGGGTCCCGAAATAAATTCGGGATGACACAAAAACGCATGTTGATATGGAGATATCTACTTTATGCTCCTTGACAAAAAGTTATCCACATTATTAAATGCCCTAACATATATGGATTTACATGAGATTTGGAAAACAGCCTTGGGCGAGATAGAAACAGAGGTTTCGCGGGCACAGTTTTTAACATTTTTTAAAAAAAGCGCCCTAGTTAACTTAGACGACACAACTGCAACTATTGCCATACAGTCATCTATCGGCATTGACCTTTTGCAAAAACGGTTTTCATCCGTTATCAAACACGCTATTAAAAAAAACACCGGCAAGGAATACAAACTTTCCTTTGTGGCCAAAACTCTTCCGTCTAAAAATGTGGACCAAAAACCAGGCCCCCTTTTTCCAGATGATTCTACCCCTACACTACCAACACCGCCTTCACTCCCAAAGCAACTTTCTCGGGTAAGGGCAGAGTTTCGTTTTGAAACACTAGCTGTTTCTTCCAGTAACCAATTGGCTTTTGTGTCTGCCCAGACCGTGGCAAAAAACTTGGGAAAATCATACAACCCACTTTTTATCTACGGACCGGTCGGAGTGGGCAAAACCCATCTTATGCAAGCAATTGCAAATGATGTGTATGAAAAAACTCCGGAAAAAATAATTATTTACATATCTAGTGAAGAGTTTACCAACGAGGTTGTGGAGGCAATTCGCAACAACGATACATCTAGGATGAAAAAGAGATTTCGCGCTGCCAATCTTTTAATTATTGATGATATTCAATTTTTTGCCGGTAAAGAAAAGGTGCAGGAAGAACTTTTCCACACATTTAACATTCTTATCGATGGGGGAGCGCAAATTGTTTTGTCGTCTGACCGGCCCCCCCAGGAAATTAAAAAGCTGGAAAAAAGGCTTTCTTCCAGATTTGCATCCGGTCTAACAGTTGATATCGAATCACCTGATTTTGAACTTCGAACTGCCATCCTTTTAATTAAAGCCAAGAAATATGGCGTTGATTTACCAATTGAAGTTGCAAAGCAAATTGCAGAAAAAGCCGTGGATGCCCGAAGCCTTGAAGGAATGTTGCTGCGTGTAGTTACTGAAGCTAAAACAAAAAACCAAGATGTAACTAGTGACTTGGTGTATAAAATTTTTAAGAAAAATGGGGAAGAGGAAAAAAAACGCTTGCATCCTGACGATATCGTGGATAAAATTTGCCGATACTACAATATAAAAACAACCCAGATAAAAGGGCCAAAGAGGGACGCCCATCTGGTAAAGGCCAGACAAATTGCCATGTATTTATTAAAAAAAGATCTTGGAATGACACATGTTGAAATAGGTAATTTACTGGGGGGGCGTGACCACACCACAATTATGCATGGTATTACAAAATTGGAAAATATTACAGATAAAAATAACCAACACACAACATCTGTGGAAATCATGGGGATAAGAAAGATATTAGTTGGATAACTCTTTGTTATTTTTCTTTTTATATAGTTACCAACATAATATACACAAAGTTATCCTACAGTTATCCACATTTTTTTTATGGCTTTGCTTGCTTTTTTCCACTTTTCCCAGTACACTACTAAAACTACAAATAGATATAATACATATGAAACTACAAATACTATCAGAATACTTACAGAAAAAACTTCCCTTTATAAGTAAAATTACTTCTTCTAAAACGCAACTTCCGGTATTACAAAATATGTTACTTCAAGCAAAGAATGGAAAACTGATAATTTCGGCAACTGATTTGGAAATAGGATTACAAATAAAAATAGCAGCAAACATTGAAGAAGAAGGGGAAATTACTGTTCCGGCAAGACAATTATCAGAACTCATTAACACATTACCCCTAGAAAAAATAACAATAGAGACAATTGATAATACCTTTTCTGTGGTAAGTAAACGGACAAAGAGCAGTTTTCAAACAATCCCCGCAGACGAGTTCCCAAAACTCTACGAAGAAAAAGGAGAGAAATTATTAAGTATTAAACAAAATGAATTACAAAAAACCCTCTCCCGTATTTTATTTGCAGCAAGTCTTGATGCGGCAAGGCCTGCACTTTCTGGAGTATATATTTCTTCCTCTTTTATTGTTGCTACAGATGGTTATAGATTGTCGTTAGTAAAGAGCACATTGAAAATGCATTTAGAAAAACCTCTTCTTATTTCTGCAAGGGTATTTAGAGAAGTTTCTATTCTAAAACAAGATGAAGATACAGACATCCATATGTTTGTGATTGATAAATCAAACCAAGTGCTTTTTCAACAAGAAGATACATTATTGGTGGGTCGTCTTATTGAGGCTCAATTCCCTGATTATGAAAAAATTATCCCGGCTGATGCAACCACAAAAGTTGTTTTTGATCGGAATGAGATGGAGAAGGCTGTAAAAATGGCCTCTATTTTTGCCAGGGAATCGGCAAATATTATTAAATTTGACATCAAAAAAGAATGTATTACTGTTTCAGCAAATGCCCCTCAAACAGGTGAAAATACAGTTGAGGTTGAAGCAAAACTAACAGGAGAAGAAAATGAGATTGCTTTTAATGCAAAATACTTAATTGATTTATTCGCCAATGTTAAAGAAGAAGAAATGATGCTGGAAATGACAACATCGACAAGCCCAGGAGTATTTAAGGTTAAAGGAGACTCTACATTTCTCCATTTGATTATGCCTATTAGGGTTCAGACTGAACAATCCATTTAAAAATATATTTAGAACTATCAATGCCTAACACACCCAATTGTGTAATTATTTCGTTTTTGAAAGAGTTAACTTGTTCCTCAAGAGAAGTTTTGGAGGATGTTTTAGGATATAAGTATGCAATAAATTTTTTTTTTTTTTTTTCAAAATAAATGAAATAATTATCTGATTGATGAGGAAGATTATTATACCACGGGTAATTTTTATAAATACCTTTTTGCCAATCAGAAAACTTTTTATCGCTTTCTGTTTGAATTTTTAATTGTTCTTGTAGTGAAGGAGTTTTATCTAAAGGAATAAAAGTAGTAGGGGTTGGGTTCTGTAATAAAGGCGGTTGGTTAATTATTGGTTTTGTAAAGTATCCATAAATCACGTTTATAACTATAATAACAACGGAAGCTATAAATGTAATAATGATTATTTTTTTAAACATATATTTATGTACTTTTCATTGTGTAGTGCCAAAGCCAACTAAAGTGTAAAGTTGATTTTTGACATCCCAGTTGACAACTGGGTAACGTTGTGTTTTCGCGTTGGTATTGGCGTCGTATGTTTCTACAAACCCATTTCCTCTGGAGTCAATGTTTTTAGATTTAATTATAGCAACATGCTCGTTGCCAGTGAAAACACCCGGTTGCGATTCAAAGAAAATTGCAAACCCAGGAGAAATAGCTGATAGAATATTTTGATAATTACCATTTAGATAATCTAAATGGATATATCCTGGTGATGTTTTCCAGAAGTTTCTCATCGAAATGACAGCTTGATGATTATCGTTGAGCCCAGATTTGCCAGCTAGATTATATGTATCAATAACAAGGTTTGTACACCAATAAAGACCACGAGGACTTGTATTTATAAATTCCCCTGTTCGTTTAGTAGCGTTGTAAGAACCATTTGTAATATTTGCAATCATCTTATTGTAGTCACCAAGCGGTCCTTCTTTTGCAGTTTCTGATAAAGGTGATTGAGAGGGGGGGGATATGGTCGGAGATATATCACTCTTGTTTTCTTCCGGTGAGGCTTCGAGGGTTGTTGCTTCTCCTCCAATTGCCCCAAAAACAATAGCAAACGTCATAATAGAAACAAAAAGAATTGGTCCGACAACAGCAAGGGCAGACCGAATTGCAGCATTTTTGGCAAGATTTGCAAGTGGATTTTTGCCACCAAGACCAGGAATAAAACTACTTAACCCATTTCGTATGGCATTACCAATACCACCGCCTCCAGGAATTGGTGGCCTTCCTGCTGGGAGAGCAGAAGGTATCCTACCAGAATTTGCAGTAGACAAAAAAGATGGAGGTGTGGTGGGACGCGGTTGTTGTTGAAAAATTGGTTGTTGGGGTATTGGTTGGACAGCGGGAGGTACGCTACCAATTGGTTTGCTTTGAGGATCGACAAGTTCAATGATGGGCGTTATTGGAGCGGTCCACCTCGGAGGAGTCGAGGTCGCCGCCTCGCCTCCACGCCTGTCAAGCAGGCGAACTCCTTCGTCCGTTCCATCCGAGGCGATTTGAGTCGTTATATGTTTCTTCTTTTCTTCTACTCGAACAATAGCTTCTTTTATGTCTTCATGTTTTTGTGCATAAACAGCTGCTTTTTCCGGGTGTTTTTCAACAAACCGTTCCCAATGAGCTGTCTCTACCTGTTTTTGGACATGTTCAATAGTTACAGAAGGGTCAGTTTTTTTAAGAAGTTCGTGGCGTGCTTGTGTATGGAGCACAATTTCCTCCTGGTGCCAGATAAGAGTAGAGTCTTTTGTTGGATCGTCGTATACTTTTTTTCTTTCTTCGTTATATTTTTTCCATAATGATTCATGTTTTGTTTTAAATTCTTTTTCGGTATGACTAAATAGTGTTGGAGCATCGAAATTTTCCAAAGACCCATACCTATAATCAATCCACTCCTTACTGTTTGTGTCTTTTCCAGGATGCGCCTTGAGCCATTGATCTGCTTTTTCATTAAGAATTCGTTTAAAGTGGGGATCCTGTTCTAGGATTTTTGGCCGTTCTCGAGAGAAAAGTGTCCCCAAAAATGCAAGGGCTCCAAGTCCAGGAGGAATGTCGTGGCTATCAAAGTGCCCAGTGTGTTCCATTTGTTCTTCTTCGTGCTTTTGCCGTAGGTAAAAATAGACATCTCGTATTTCTTTTCCAATCCAAATACTTGTATCGATATTTCTAGTGTGTGCCCAGGCAACAAATTCTTGTTTTAATACAAAATGTGAAATTTCCGGGTGTTGACTGACAAATAAAATCCAATTCTGGGCAAGCTTATCAACTTCTTTTTGCTTTGTGGTAATGAGGTTTTCGATATCCATTACGTTTGTTTACTCGCTTCCTGTTTTTGTAAAAGTTCTTGTGGATTTGAAGTAATTAGCTCGTGTTCGAAAGGAGCAGCTACAACTTTTATTGCCACGTGATTTTGCCCGGCGAAGAATAACCCCTCCCCAATGTTTGCTGATAGTAGTAGTTGTTTTTCTCCGTCAGAGAGATAAAATGTTTTACTTACAATATCTATCTCGGATGTACCTTGTTTTAGTAATATCTGCACAGAAGAATTAGATAAAACCGCTTTACCATACTCGGTAGACATAAAATCTTCAATATCCTGGGTGGCGGTAGTGAGTCCAAGATAGTATTTTCGAGCCCGCTTAGCAATGCCGTAGACAAATGACGCGCTGTCTTCGTAGCGCATCATATACCAGGCCTCGTCCAAGACAAGGAGTCGTTTTTTGAGGGTTTTTCTGACCCGTGTCCAGACAAAATCTAAAATAATGTGCATGGCAATTGGCCTCAATTGGTCCTCAAGGTTTTTGAGGGAAAATACGGTCAGGGGATTAGTAAGATTTAGATTTGACTGTTGATTAAAAATACCACTTAAGCTCCCTTTGATAAACTTTTCCAACCGAAGGCTTAAATCTTTGGCCATTGGATCTTCCATACCCAGTAGAACTTTATATAAATCTTCCATAATTGGCGGTTCTTTTGTTTGGGTTTGGGGATTATGTGTTATGCCTTTTTGTTGGTAGGTTTCAACTAATGCCCTATCTAAAATGGCATCGTGCCCGGCATCTAATTCTCCCAAAACTATTTTCAGTAATGCATGAAGTGAGAGAATTTTGAGTCCCAGTTCGTTTTCTCCTTCTTCGTAAAGACCGGATAGGTCAAAGGGATTAATTTTTACAGGGGAAGAAGGGGTAAAGGTAATATGTTCGCCGCCCAATGCATTGGCCAGTATTTCATATTCCCCTTCTGGATCTAGGGCAATAACTTCTGTTCCAAACATAAACTGGCGTAGTATTTCTAGTTTTATGCAGTAGGATTTTCCAGAGCCGGATTTTCCAAAAACAACCTCGTTGGCGTTTTCAAGGGAAAAACGGTCGAAAACAACAAGGGAGCTGTTTTGCTGATTTATCCCATATAAAACTCCTTTATCTTGAGTAAGCATGGCCGAAGCAAAAGGAAACATAGAGGCAATAGAGGTGGTATCCATATTGCGTGTCATAAACAGTTTATCTTGTCCCATTGGAAGGGTGGCCTTAAGTCCTTCTTCCATTTGCAGAGTTGCCGGTTTTGCAAGCAAGAGCAAGCTGGATAGGATGCTATGGAGCTGCTTTGCAGTACTATCTAGATCTTCTTTCTTTTCCGAATAGACCGTAATATAAAGACTAAATAGGAAGAACCGTTCCACTCCTTTGGCAAGTTCTTCTTGTAGTCCTAGGGCATCTTCCAAGGCAGCTGTAACTGTGGGATCGATAACTTGCCCATGTTCTACCTGGGAAGAAATTGTTGCTTCCATCTCGGCAATTTTTCGCCGTAAATCCGAAAGAATATCCGGTGAATTTGCGGGATAAATAAAAAACGAAATGTCCAGTTCATGGTCGAAATCAACCAGGGGAGAGAGCCAGTTAGCTGATACATACCGGGGGTAGCCAACAATAAAAAATGTCCGGGCAATTTTTGTGCCAATACGAATGGAGCGAAAATCAATTTCCACAGATGAGGGGGCAATAAAGTCAATTGCCGAAATCTCTCCCAGTTTTGTTTCTTTTTTCTCCAGAGTCATGGCGCTGTCGTTATAAATATCGTGAAACAGTTTTACTAACTGGTCGTTTTTTAGTATTTTACTTTTTAGACCAATCCGGCCAAGCTGAGATAGAATAGATTCTGCTTTAGTTTTGAGCCCTGCTTTGGCCTGGAGAAATAAGTCGTCTCCTTTTGCGCCCATATTAGATATCCCTCTTTCCAGAGAAGAAAACGCAACAACTACAAAAAATGTTTTATCAAGCACGGTATTTATTTTGATAAGTTCTTGTACAAACGCTTGGTAGCTTTTGGCGTATGAAAGTCTTTTTTGCTGCTGGTTTTCCGGTAAATGATTACTGTTTTGTGAAAGTTTTGTAATTTCGGCATCGATGCTTTTGATATACAAGGAAATATCAACCTGTTTGTTGCGGATAAGGATTTGTATGGGGAAAGAAAGCGAGTTTAACATAGAAGCATAGGCATAAATTTTGGCATGTTGTTCCTGTGCCGATAGCAGGGAAAAATTTGTAGCCTGCACTTCGATGATAAGGCAGGCATTTCCTCCATGAAGTAAAACAACTTCGTCCCGAATGTTTTCTATCTCGGTAAATTTTTGTGTAGAGGTGGCGGTATTTGTTTTTTTTGTTTGGGCAGTGTTCATAATATTTATATATTAGGGAAGAGTGATTTTCGAAGTTGTTCCCGTTGATCGATACTGGTAACTTCGATTGGTCCGATAATTTCACCATTCATGGTGAGTTCTAGTGCATCAAATGTATGTTTTCCTTGTGGGTCTTCAAATTCAAGAGTATAAACACCGTTTAATAAAGATGTGGCAGAGGCAAACTGGCCAAGAGCATTTGTTTTAAAAGCCCTAACCGGACTGCTGTCTTTGTCTTTTACCTCCACCAAAATATTGGAAAGCACATTGCCCCTAGGGTCTTTAACGATACCGGTTAGAATGTTAGGCGCGTATGGAATAGCAAGTCCGGTGGGTTTTTGGCCGGGCGTGATGGTTGCTTTTTTTACTACTGGCTGCGCAGTCGGAATCGGTTGAGGTACAGGCTGGGGGGTCGTTTTAACAGGCTGTTGAATTTGCGCAAGCGTTTGTTTTAATGTTGCAAGTTCTTGCTCCAGCTGGTTTTTGTCGGCTTGGGCTTGTGTTAGCTGTGCCATTAATTGTTCATAGGCTGTTTTTTCCGGTTGGGGTGGGGGCGCCTGCGTTGTTATAGGAGAAGGGTAGCTGAATTGTGTATTTACAGGAGTTGTTTTTTGATACACAAATTGGTTTGGTGTAAAAAGCGCCCGGATGAAATATAAAACCATAGCGTCAAGCGGTCTGCCATCGATTGGAATAAACGCCAGGGCAAATCCAATACCCCCTAAAAGGAATGCCATCGGGAATTTTATAAATCCAGGTAAAGGAGATACTGAAAAAATCCAGGCTAATACCACGCCTGTTGCTAAATATGCAAACTGTTTAATGGTCATATTGCCAATCAGCTTAAATTCAAAACCGGTAACGTTTTGAGGGATAGGGTGGTTTTCCATAGTTTTTAGCTCAAAACTCAAATGTCAAAACTCAAAACTAAAACGTAAAGCTTAAAACTTTTTATTTTTTAGAGTTAAAACACTTGATCCAAGCATTTTTGATATTTCTTCAACTTCTGCAAGCAGTTTATTAATAGATTGTTTATCAGCTTCTGTTGCATCGCGAAGAAGCGCAAGCCAGTATTTAGTTTCGTTGGCAGATTTTAATGCAATCTCATAGAATTTAATAAAATCTTTTCTTGAGCTTGAAGATTTTGCTTCAACAACATTTGCTTCTATTGAAGTAGCGCAGCGGAGTAATTGATCTGAAATAATCCAGTATGTCTTTTTTTCAGGCAAGTCGGTAAGAAGTTTAATAATTTCAATAGAAAAATAATAGCATCTATATTTTAGTTCAGTTTTGCCTTTTGAGCTATTGTTTTGCGCTTTGAACTTTGCGCTTTGAGCTAAGATAACGTGTGTCATAACAAATAATAATAAATACCCATTTTAGCGAGTCAAACTATTACTTATTAAGTTACATCGTGAAAAATTACTATGCAAGATTATCAAAGTAGTGCAAACATACACTAAAAAAGAACGTTTCTGTGAAAATAAGCCTCTGGCTCTTGCAAATAGTTTCTCTATGTGTTTTGATAGAGTTATGGCCATAGATAGTGTGTATAGAGATAAAGTGGGAAAAGACCTAACGCTTCGGCTAACTGGAGTTATGGAAAAAGAACAAATTACCCAAGAGGAATCAAGAGTAATTGCCGACGTTATTTTAACAGAGCTTGACAAGGTGCAGACGCAAGAACAAATGCTTCAGTTTTTGTCGGCGTTGTCTCAAAAATGGCCGTTTTTTTCCGATGTTTTAACACTTGAAAAAGGCGTAGCTCAAATTGAAGAGGAAGGAAGAGAAACAGTAAAAGTAGAGGAGCTAATTAAAGAAAATAAAATTGATGAAGCATTAGAAACAATAAAAGCAGCAACAGTTGCAGGAGGAGGAGTTTAATTATGCCAGCAGCACCAGGAGCAGCAGAGGCATTGGGGAAAGCTCTCGTTGTAGAGAATCGAGCAGCAGCATCAACGCCTCGTATTGTAGACGTTGCTCGTCGTGCTGCTAAGGCTGCACAAGAAGGAAATTATCGTCAAGGACTTGAGGGGATCCGCTCGCCCAATATGGATTCCCAAAAAGCGCAGGAAAAAATTGAGCAAATTGGAAAGAGGAATAGAGCAACAGGAAAACGGGAGCGCCCAGCCGGCACTCCAGAGGCCGGACGATATGCAAGGGCGGAAGAAATCAGGATATTGGCAGAAGAATTTGGCCAAAAAGGCTACGACAGTATGACTGATCCGCAAAAAAAATCTTTGCGTGAGATGGTGCTAAAAGAGGCAATGCGTGTACCGGTTATTGCAGATCAGCTTCGGCAAATTAATGCAGGTATGCCAGCAAACCCAAATGACCCAGATCTTCGAGCATATGCAGAGCGCTTACTTCGGGATCCAAGCATTGTCCAGAAGGCTCGGGAAGGGCACGTTGCTGTGTCGGAAAATCAGAGTCTTCTTGTGGGGAATGGAGAAGATTTGGCAGAGGATGAGTTTGAGGTAGCAAAAATTGCTGAAAAATCTGCAAAAGAAGCATTGGATGAGGCAACAAGACGAAAAGCGCTTGTGGATACGCAAATGAAAATGTTTGAAATTGACAAGGCAACTGGACTGCCTGCTTTGGGTGCAAAATCTGCTGAAAGAATAAGGGAATTAAAGAATAAAGGTGATCTAAATAAAAATCACGAACAATATTCACATGAGGTTGAAGATTTGGTTAAACGACGAGATGTCCTTTTGCACGTACAGGCATCAGTTGGAATTCAACCTGAAAGTACAACAGTTACTGCTAAGGGGGTGTCTACTACAACACAAGGAAGATCAATAGACAAAATAAATGAAGATTTAGAAGCACTGCAAGAACAGCTTAACATTGCTCGAGAAAATGCGGCAAAGGCGCAAGCAGAAATAGATGAATTGCAGCGACTAGAAGCTAGGGAGAAAGAATTAATAGAAGATCAAACGAGACTTAAATCCGATGAAGAAGCAAAGGATTTAGCTCATAAAACAGCCCAAATTGAGACTGCCAAACGGACTCGACAATTAGGTGATGCTATAAAACTTCGGCAGAGTCAGGAAGAAGATATTGCTCGGGCATTTGAGGGTATTTTACCAAAAGCTGTAACGGAATTACTTGGGGATCAAATAACGGATGTTGCAGCAAAAGTTGATGATGAAATGGTAAAAGCAGCAGATGAAGCAAAAACAGCAGATCAAAAGGCGATATATACACTTATGGATGCAACATGGAATAGAGAAGTAAGTGGTATTAGAAGGCTTTGGAAAGGCAGGCGCGAAATTAATAGCGATGTGGTAGTAAGTGATTATAGTTTGTTGTTAAAGGGTGGACCAGAGGCTGTTGTTAGGAAGCTTTTAGGGAGTCGGTATGTGGGTCCTGGCGCATCGGCAGATTTGGACTCTTTATTAAAAGATGGTAGCCTTGTTGAGGCAGTTGGAAAAGATGTTGTCAAAAACCTACTTGCAAAGAAGTTTTTATCTTCGGGGATTGATTCTGTTGATGTTGATATTATAGGAAGTAGTCAGTGGGGTGAAGGAATGATTGAGGCTGCCATTGCTCATAAGGATGTCCTTGCAGGAAATCTTGCAAAATTGCAAGAAGCAGGGCTTCTTGATAGGGGCGGAATAATGCAGCGGTTACGAAAAAATCCTTCATGGTTGTTGCTCCTTCTTGGTCTAGCAGGAGTCGGCGGTTTGGCATTTGGTCCTGGAGGAGCACTTATTGGGTCTGCTATTGGAGCAGAGTATGCAAGAAGAAATGAATCGTCAAATCCTTTGGTTGATCTCGCCGCATAATCAATGGTATTTTTTGCCCTTTTTCTTTTTGAAATTGTTTTCCTTTTTTTTATTTCCCGTGAGTTGACAAAATTGTTGAGTCAAAAGATAACAGTTCGGCAGCTGGCAATTATTTTTTTTCCAGGCGTTGTGGTGCATGAATTGGCGCATTTGTTAGTTGCAAATATTCTATTTGTTAAAACAGGTGAAATTGAATTTGTACCTCAAATTACCAAGCAAGGAGTGCGGCTCGGAAGTGTAGTTATTGCCAAAACAGATCCAGTTCGGCGTGCCCTTATTGGTTTTGCGCCGGTACTTGTTGGCCTTTTGTTAGTTATTGGGATAGTTTATTCTTTTATCCAAAGCAGCATGCTAGTTAAATTTATCGCACTATATTCGTTATTTGTAATTAGTAATACGATGTTTTCCAGTAAAAAAGACATGGAAGGAGCATTAGAGTTGCTGATAGTGATGGCGCTTTTGGGATTATTGATGTATTATTTTGGTGTTAGATTTGACGCTTCTATAATACAAAATTTCCTTTTTTCTCAAGAATTAATTATCCAAAAAGCAGCGATACTTTTGTCGTTGCCAATTGTGATTGATTTAGGTATTTTGGGGACAATTAAGATTTTTACCTAGCGGATATTTTCATCTTTGCAATTTTCAAACCCTGCAATGTTAAGGCAATCAACTCCAGTAATATATGCCACAATGCTTACAATAAATGCTGCGAGGAAAATAATAACCAAACCAATAATGGCATAGGTAAGTATGTTTTTTGCTCCTTCTAATTTTTTCTTATCTCCTTCGGCTAAAATTATTTGCGTGCCGGCATAGGCAATAAGAATGGCTGCTGTTATACCGGCCAGCATCCAAGCGGAGATAGCGAAGCGTTGAAAAATAACAGGGAAACAATCAAGCGTTGCCACATCTGTACCTGTTGCCACACATGCTTCCCAAATTTTAGTCATAGATTAACCATAGTGGATTTATGATTTTAAGGAGTAGTTGGTTTAGTACCAATGCTTGGTAAAGTAATATTGCTGAGCGAGGTGCCCGTGAAGACAAACACAATAAGATTGAGGATAAAGTAAGATAAAAACACAATAATCAGCCCCACAACTGCCGCAATAACATGATTTCTAGCTTCTTCGACTCCGCCTTTTTCCCCTCCTGATGTTACCCATTTGATGCCACCCCAAATAAGAAAACCTAGAGCAATAACAATAGCGGCTACAAAAGCAAAGTTAATAACCTGGCCTAAAAAACTCCCAAAATTATTTCCGGTAAGGTTACAAAGATTGGCAAATTGTCCGGTACAAGTAACAATATTTTGCTGTGCAAAGGCTATCTGTGTTGTTCCAAAAAGTGAAAGAAGAGAAGTAGAAAAAGAGATAAAAATTTTCTTCATATATTCATAATAGGTTGGTTTTTTTGGTTTGTCAAGACCCATCATGTTTTTATCCAAAAATGTTAACGTTTGGTCCTAAAAGAAAGTAACCTACAATATTAACAATAACAAATGAAAGAAGGCTAATTATTAGTCCGATAATAGAAAAAATTACGGTATTTCGTGCAGCTTGGAGTTTGGCTTTGTCTCCTTCGGACATAATCCAACTAATACCTCCCCATATCAGAAAGACCAGGGCAAGGGCGATAGTTACAGTAATAAGCACCTGCAGGCCGAAAATAAGAAGAGGGATTCCAAATTTATCTTTTGTGTCTAATTTAAGAATATGCTGAATTGCTTTTGGAGTAGGAAATGATGACCCGCCGATAGTTAGAGTAAGATCTTTCATAATGTTGTTATCCGAATCCTGGTAGTTGGAATATATCAACTCCGATAACCCGCAGTATTACTAGTGATAATAGCATAAACACAATACCTACAATGGCCGAGGTAATTTCTTCCCGTGCTTCTTTTACTTTTTCTGCTTCGCCATGGGAAAACATCAGCTTGTATCCAGCGACAATAATAAGATATGTTGCCCAACCTCCGGCCATACTCAAGAGCACAGTAAAGATGGTTTTAACAAACCCTGCCGGATCAGTGGGAATAGGCCCAATCGCACTATCTATTTTTGTGCACTTAACAATTTGTTCCCTTTTTTCCCTTTTTACTGTTTCACTATCGTCTTTGTTTATGGTAATTGTTTTTCTATGCTGTATATCTCCGCCTTCGCCTTCAGCGCAAGGCAAAAGCGCGGGGGGAATTGGGGTAAAGGTAGGAGGAGCTGGAGAAGTATCGCCTCTCGTATTAACTTTTCCCTCCTCGCAGGTTTTTGTTTCATCTCGATTAAGATTTACCTCAACTGTATTCTGAGCTCCAGGCGTGCATCCATAATAGCTTGCCCGTCTTGTTTTATCGAAGTGATGGGCAAAACAGAGTACGTGTTTTCTGTCTGGATTATCTTGAAATTCTTTTGCAGTCGTTGCCCCGGGAATCGTTTCTATCCAGACATTTTTATCGACAGCAAAATAAGTTACTGGCTGTGTACCTAATGGATTTTGAATAAGACCGTAGTCATACCACCACCACCCGTATTCCTGGCCCGGAATAAGATCTTCAAGAAGTATCATTACATCTGTACCAGCTTTAAATTGACATATCTGTTTTTGCAGGAAAGATGCTTTTGGAAAACCAGTAGGAATATCTGTTGGTGTTGGAGTTGGAGCAGATGTTGGTCTTGGAGCAGCGTCAACATTAATAACAGCACGGCCAAGAACATCTTTATCATCTTTGCATGTCGTGTCTTTGATGTCACATAATTTTAGAATAAATTTTCCTGAGCGATTATTAAAACGAGTGTCTCCTTGAAAAGATGCAGAGAGGTCAATAGAG
>CAZIZQ010000005.1:25000-34334 GCA_964544105.1 uncultured Gammaproteobacteria bacterium
AATCGTTTGCCGATGCATTTCCTACATAAAACGCTTCATATTCTTTGAATTTTCCGTCAATTGATTGCGGATATAGAAAGAACCGCATTTTTACTAATGGGAGACCATCAGGACAACTTGTTGGTTTTTCAAGGTGAACGAAAACATCGGTATTGGCAGGAATATGTTGAGCATCATACCTTGTTTTATCGAAAGAATTTTCTGCGTAACTGGCCGTCAATTCGCAAGTTGCCGCGTAGCTTTTTTCCAAATAAAAAAAAAGAAAAGAACAAAAAAAAGTTTAAGTTTATAAAAAGAAAAATCTTTCTCACCCTTCCATCGTAGAGCAAAAAGAGGGGAGAATGCAAGCAATCGAAAATCAATATAAAAATCCAAAAAGATAGAGAGGAATGGTAGTTGTTCCACCAATAAGAATATCATCTTTTACTACATAACTTTTTTTTACATTTTTGATTTGCCTAGATGACTTACTTTTTCCACCAATCTCGAGTGTTATACCGTTTACTTCGATATCTCCTTCCCGCGCGTAAAATATATGGTTATTAGCATTTTGCAAATTACTGATGATAAATAATTCTCTGATAACTCCAGAAAGAGGTTTTTTACCAAGATCTTCGTTAATCGCGTAGAGCAGGTTGGTATTATCCAAATAGATTTTTTCTGCGTTGCGAACGAGCGCGTGCCCGGATTTATTGATAAGCAAGAATCGTAAAACACTGGCATCTCTTAAGATTTGAATATAATAGGCAATAGTTGAATGATCTTTTTTTAAACTATTCGCAATACTGTTTGTATTTACGCTACCGGGTTGCGAAGTCGCAAAAAAGTAAAGAATCTTTTTGAAAGTTTCAAGATTTTGGGTATTTAAAGAGTAAAAACTACTGACATCTTGATAAATGATTTTATCAACTATATTGCGAAGACTTTGCATATAAGCCTCAAACGTCTGAAGTTCAAATCTAGTGGGATAATACCCTTCCTTTACGTACTCTTTTAAAAACCCAAGCAGTTTTGGCGTTGCTGAAATCTTTTTCTCGTATGCACCATGATTTTTAATCAAGTCCTCAAAGCTAATCATTGGATATGATTTTTTCTCTTTGATTTCTAGAAACTCGCGGAACGAAAATCCATACATGGTTTTAATAGTCGCACGTCTGGATATGTCAGATTTACCTTTAATTAAGTCAATACTAGAACTTCCCGAGAAGATAATTTTAAGATTTGGGTAAGAGTCATAAATATTTTTTAGTTCCAGGTCCCAATTTTTATACTTATGAATTTCATCAATACAAATAATTGTGCCATTAAACTGTTTCACAAATAGGTCAACAACCTGGACTAAGGTATGTTCTACAAAATATAAATTATCAGCGGAGACATATAATGCCTGAGAGCTATCGCTATAATTTGTACGAAGGTAGTGTATAAGAAACGTTGTTTTCCCAACCCCTCTGGTGCCAACTACTCCTACAACACGACTACTCATTTGGAAATCAACATAAAACTTTCGTATATATAAAGGCGCCATTTCTCTGAGTAATCTTTGGTATATTTCAAGTAATATATCCATATATTTGACTCCACTCACATTATATCATAGAAAAATTTGAATACAATCAAGAAAAAACTTTTTTCACTCTTCCATCGTAGAGCAAAGGGGGGGGAGAATGCAAGCTGCTTGTATTGACAAAGAGGAACAAAAATCCGTATGCTGGATATGAGGTAAATATATATGCCAGATGGTTCGGGTGGAAGTCCAGAAATTTTAAAGACACAGGGTTCTCCTCGTGCCGGGAATAAAGGGGGAAAGGCGCAAACTGAAGAGGAAAAAGCAGAAGAAAAACGAAAAGGAGAAGAAGCGGTACAAAAAAAAATAGAAGAGTTTCGATTGCATATTGCCCGTCCCCGTAAAGAATTGCTTGACGAAGCAACAAAACCTCATCGGGATAAAATTGAATCATTCCAGAAGAAGGTACAAGAGAAACCAATAGGGGCATGGGAGATTGGCGATCTAAGAAGTGATTTAGAAGCAATGCTGGTTCTTGATGAAGAGTTAGCAAAAGGCGATGCAGAGCCGGAATTACAAAGTCTTGTCCAGGATATTGCAGGGTATTGTTTTTTTGAATTAGCAAAAAGGCCAGAATTTGTGTTACCAGATGTTTGGATGGATCGGCTTCGAGAAATGCAAGCTGTAGAGCCGATCATGGCGCCTGTAGTGCATGATATTTTTTCAGGAGGTAATAACGCAGCTACTGTTGCAGAAGATGTATTAGAAACAATAGATAATCAACGGAGAAAAGGAAAAAGGGTAACACCGCAAGAAGCAAGACAATTGTGGACGGAATACTACAGTCGGCAAGGGAAAAATATTGAGACATTGCCAAGAGACGAAAGGCAGACCCTCGAAATTGCCATAGCCCAAGGTATTGCCCCAGAATCCCACAGAGAAATAGGAAAGGTTTTGGAAAATGCATTGCTTGATGAGAAGGAGCGTAAATCCAGAGCAGTTGATATGTTAAAAAGACCGCCATCAAATCCAGTGACAGAGGAGCAAAAGAATGCCATTATTGACGCACATAGAATTGGACTTGGCACGGGAGTGTATGGCTATACCCGAGAGCAGATTGCCCAAAAAGCACAAATTTTAAAAGATGCAGGTTTTTCTAAAGAAGAACGGCGCATGCTGTTAGAAACTGGTATTGCCGGCGCTCCTGTTGATATAGACCCTGCTGCTCCTGGAGAGTTACAAAATATTGCAACCGAGATTAATCGGCGACCTGAAACAAGAGATCGTGATGATGATACAGAGCTTCGTTCAGCATATTTACATGACCAAATTAAAAGAGTAAGAGATCTTATTGACCGGGGAACATTCGGTACTAATCCTACTGATCCAGGAGTTGTCCAAGCGCATGATTTTATTACTACTTTGGAAGAACGGACAGAGGCTGTTGCTCAAGCAGAAGGAGTTATTGCAGAAAGAAGAGAAGAAAGAAGGCAACAGCAAAGAGAGGTAGCAGAGTATGTGCCGACAAGAGAGGAAATAGATAATCAAGGATTTGATGCGGCACAGTATGCAACAGCAGACCCTCGTATTCGTAATATTGCAAATGCCATTGATGGTGTTTTGCATACAGATCCACCAACAGTAACAAGTAGTTACTTACGAGAACAGTTGCGGACGCTTATCCCAATAATGTTACCTGATGACCTAACTGATGTTATGAGAGATCAGGGTAATCGTTTACGAGGAGACATAGAAAGATTAAAAAGGTGGATTGATGCAGAAAATAATAGGATTACAGAGCTAAGCAGTAGAGGGACACTATACGGAGAAATTCGTATGTCAGAACGAGAGAAAACAGAGCTTGTTAGATTAGCAATACAAGCAGGAGAAGAAGGGGGCGATATAAATGATTTAGGAAGTGAGGCGAGTATGGCCTGGCGAGAACTTGAGGAAAGATTTAATAGAAATTTTGCCCAGGCAGATGTAAATTCAAATGATCAGTGGCGTGAAGCTTTGGGAGATGCAGGTAGTTATGAAATTAGAGAATTTTTACGAACCCTAACGAATGCATCTGAGAGCAAAACAAGTTCTTTTCCTCCTGCGCAACAAGAGGCAATTCGAACCGTTTTACGACGCTTAAAGCAAGAAATGGATTTGCGGGAGTATTTACATAGCTTAAGTTATCATGTCAATACTAACGCGGGAGCAGAGGAAATTATTAAAGGCGCAGCTCAGTTTCGTGGACAAGATGCAGATGTTGCATTTGGCAAGCGTGGAGTGGCACAAGTATTACATATGTATGAAAATGCCATGCTTGAGGTTATGGTAAAAAATGGTGGATTTTTACCCGGAACATCAATGATTAATAATCCTGATGGAACATATGGAGAAGTTGAAAAAATTGTTTTAGATCAGGCAAAAAGAGCAAAAGAGATAGGAGCATTGCCACGAGATATAGCAGACTGGGAAATTCGGCGGGCAATTTCTTTGGCCCGCGGGATGGGTATTGTAACTGGGCGGTTTTTTGAAATTGTTGCAGACCATGGTATTCCTAAAACAAATCCCTTAAACAGCTGGTGGGCAAATTCTTTAGTAAAAAATATTGCCTTTTTCCAACAGGTTACCCGGTTTGATGTGGGGAAGGAAAGAAATGCAATTTTAGGTTACAGACTGGAAGGCGGTGGGGGGCCATGGTCAACAAGTGAATTAGAGAAATATAGGAAAATGGGACAAGCAAAAATTCTTGATGCATTAGTAAACGAGGGTGATGATGACCGGCTTGTCCAAATGAAAAACCCCTTTCATATAGGTTCTATCTTTACCCAAACTGGTTGGCGTTGGCGGGGTGACAAAGTAAATATGGCAAGCGCAGCATCACATTTACTGGAAGAAGATCCATTTAATCCTATTATTGGTGTTGGGCTGCAGATAGAAGCGCAACGTGGTGCTTTAGAAAGCACAGATTTGCTAGATAAGGCAGACCGTGAAGAAGCAAGAAGGTTATTGGGAGTTGATGTTAAAACAAAGGGAGACCGGGCAAAAGAAATTATTCACAGAGGTTTACGTTTATCATCTGAAATTTCGCCATTAAAGTTATTTAATGGTCTGACCAGATTGCGACGAGATGTTTTAATGAGACATTATGGGACTTCTGTGCAGAATCGGGAAGGGCAGATTTTTATTACGAATGATCAATTAAGAGACGATATAAAGGCCTTAAGTTTGGTTCAAGAGCATATGCAGCGTGAAAGGATTAACGCATATAACAGATATCTTGCAAGTGATGAGTTACGAATTTTTAAAGAAAGACTTGCACGAGGTGAAGTGACAGAAAGTGATAGGCCTCGAGCAGTTTTGCCAGAGCCACGCCTTCAATATAGGGTTTTAATAACAAGTGTTGATCCTGTTGAGCGTGCAAGACAAGAGGATCAGGCAAGGCGAGTTGAGCAACTTGCAAAACACATAGAGCACGAATTTACTAAGGATGGAAATAATAGTCATATGCATAGGGTTATGCATAATTTAGAGCACAAGGGTTGGAAGGTGCCTTGGGTATTGGGTACAGACGATATTCCATATGATGCTCTAAAGTTTTCGGCAATTCCAGGAGATACTATTAAGCGGCGTTGGGATGCAGATATTGGTCCAGTTGTCCAAACAGCAGGACTTTATGGAAAGTTTATTGTGAATATGTCTGAATTTCAAAGCCAGCACGATATTGTCAAAGCAATGACCGAGATACACAATACGCTTTCTGGGCACGATGGAGATGTGGCTCAAGACACGATTCGTTATTTAGCAGAAGGTGTTGGGAAGTTTTATAAAAAAGACTGGACAACAAGGCTGCCTTTAGGTATTGGAAAACTCGAAGGCTATCTTGGTGGAAAGGCGTCATATGCTCAAGTTGTTTATGGTCGGGGACAAATGGCGTGGGACGAGTTAGACATGCAAGCATTTTTACATCATATTCATGCTGCAGGAATAGTGAATCACCACCAAATGGAAGAATTAAAAATACGGCTTGGAGCGGAAAATTATCAGTTGATTTGGGCAGCCATGCGATCTGGTATTCCAATGTTTCTTCTAGGATTTATTTATATGATGCTACTTGAGCAAATGGAGCAGGCAAAAAAATCAGCGTAGGAATTATTTAGGGTGACCTCCTGCACCAGCTGCTTCTCCTGATCTACCAAATGCAGCTCCAAGACCAGGAATATTCCTCCACATACCAGAATAGTATCCATACTGATTAAGTTTTTGCATCTGTGCCGGAAGATTTACTGCGCTTGTTCCAAATCCAATTGCTCCGGCAATTGCCCCTGTTTGCTTAAATGATGGTGCTTTTATAAGTTCTTTCATCATGGTTAATACTTGCGGTGTCATAAGTATTATACCAAGTCCAATAAATGCAGCAAATCCTTCTGCATTTGGATTGCTTATCATTGGAGGGGCAAATTGCCCTGCAGCTTTTGCTCCAAAAGCCTTCATAAAGGCAGAGCCTAAAAGAAACATGCCAATTGTGACCGGAAATACGGAGAGGTGGCTGATAATTTCTTTAAGCCATGCTCCAAAACCAATGCTGCTTCCAGGAATTAAACCACCCAATATCCAAAATGGTGCAAAAACAACGTCGATAAGAATAAATATATATGACTTTATAAGTTCGAAAGCCAGCCGAAACAGCGCCCACAAAATGGCAATGGCAATAACAAGAAAGGCAATAATCTGTATAAATATATTTTGTATGTCTTGTGCATACATAACACCAACACTAAAACCAACAAAAGGCAATACAATATCTGCAAGTGTTGAAACAACACCTGCAGCTACTGTTATAGGAGTAGGAATTGCTGTCAAAAGTTTTCCAAATTTGAATAAAGAAGATAGCCCATTAAGAAGAGAAACGCCTCCTTTTGCTACCCCACTAGCAACGTCGCTAATATGTCTGCCAATTAAAGCTCCAGCTATGCCCATAACAATCTGCCCACCTGGTCCTTCAAATAATTTAGGCATTTGGTCGGCAAATGCTGCTGATGGAGCATCACCTATGAGGGCTAAGCCATACCACGCACCATCTTTTTCTCCTAAATAATTTGCTGCTTCAAAGACACTTGTTGATTGCACAACTCCCTGCGCTGTGTCTTGGGAGATAAGTGGTTTTTTATCTGTGCCGGTTACAGATGTTATGACATTAGATGTGACATAGATAGATGTCCACATAAGGTCAATAAGAAGCCCGGATATGGCAAAAGAAAAGGTAACCAACAGAATTGCCACAATAATGCCAGGGAGTTGGTTGCTAATGGTCATGACAGTTCTAGGATCCATGTGCACTCGCAACATAATGCCAAATCCTAAAATAATAAAAATGGCTATAAAGAAAAAGTATACAAGGTTTCGGAATGCAATCCAAAGATTCATTATTGGGCTAAGGCTGTCAAAACCGGTACCTGTAGTAGCTGCGTACGCTGACTTTGCAATGCCAAAGTTTTGTGCAAGATAGCGAACATAATCACCTGTATGCATAAGAGGTGTAAATGTCATGCCAATAACATTTGTTGTCATACCAATTGCTCCGCCAATTTTTCCTGGATTTTCAGCTTGAGCAAAGCCAATTTTTCCTGTTTGTTGGTCGATTCCCAAACAAGTCTGATTACGATTAATAACATCACGGCCTGTTATCTGGCAAATCATAGAGGCCATAACTTCGATCATGACACTTTGTGTATGGGTATGAAGATTTTTTGGTACGTCGGGGTTGGTATTAGCTGTTAAAGCAGTGGTTGTCTGTGCATAGGCGAGGGGAATAAGTGGGGTAATGCAAAAAAGAAAGATAAGAAAAAAAATGATTAGACGCTTGAATCGAACGGGCAGTTTCATAAGGCTATCTTAGTGTGAATTATTTTTGTTTTTCTGTCAAGCGGAACGTAAGAACGTTAATTTGCATAGCAAATTTTACGTTCAACGTTCCAGCAGCGTTGAACGTAATTCGCCTTTGGCGAAAACGTTCTTACGCTGCGGAGGAGGAAGAATTTTCTAGAGTATGTCTCATCATTTTCTTAATGCTTCTAAGACCAAAACCACCTTTTAAATATTCTTCTCTATTTTTTGCATCAGTTCTGTTTTGGAATGCTTCATAAAATAAAAGTGTATAGGGAAGTTTATATTTAGTTGCCTTATTGAGGCCTTTATTGTGAGAAGAGAATCTTTTCTTTAAATCGGAAGTATAGCCTATGTATAAGCTTTTATCTTTTTGGCTGCGTAAAATGTAGACGTAATACATTTAGAAGGCGAAACGTAATAATTCTTTCAGAATTAAACGTTTCAGCAACGTTAATTTGCATAGCAAATTTTACGTTGCGGAGAGGGAGGGATTCGAACCCTCGATATCTTGCGATATGTCGCCTTTCCAAGGCGGTGCACTAGACCAACTATGCGACCTCTCCAAAAACTAATAACTAATAACTAATAACTTTTTTGTTTCTCTCCATACTTTTTTGTCCGATGGGTATGTTAACCGTTCTTCGACTTTTTTAACAGGTAACCATTCAACATTTTCCATTTCCCAATCGTGGTTGGATATATCGCCGGATACATACTCCATAAGAAAATAATAGACTGTTTTTTTACGTTTTTCTCCTTCAAAGACATACCAATAAGTAATTGGTGTTAATGGTTGAATAATTTTCCCTATTATTCCAGTTTCTTCTTGTACTTCTCTTAATGCCGTTTCTTCTTTGGTCTCTTTTTCTACAGAATCGCCAATAATACCTTTAGGAAATACCCAGCCATGATGTTGGGAGTGTTGTGCAACCAACACATTATTATTTTTAATAACGACACCTCCGGCAGAAAATTCAAACTTCATATTTGTTGACACCTACTTAGTTTTATGACACGATTATACCATGGATATTAGTCAGGAAGTAAACCTTGTAGAAAAAGAATTATTAGAACTTATCTTAACTCATTTGGAAAATAATAAAATAGATGCAGATAAAGCTCAACAACTTGCCAAAGATTTTTTAGCCATTCTTCCTGTGGCAGATCAAAAAGACTTGTTGGAAAAGTTGCAGAGTTTGAGTAATACCTATGAAGAAGCAAAAGAATTGTATGTAGATGAGCTAACAAAAGTGAGCAATGAGCAACGAGATTTGGCCTTAACAAGTATGAGGGATGCAATTCAAAAGGGAAATATCGAACATGCAATAAATGCGGCAAAATCGCTGCAACAGCAATAATATATGGCAGCAGTAGCAGAAGCATCAAGACCACCAGTATCACCTGAAGCTCCAAAAGTGGGTGCTCCTGCTGGTGGTGAGCAGAAAATAGAAGGTCCTCTCCAAAGGCTAAAGAGAAAAGCCATGACAGCGTTTGGTAGAGGAGAGGTAAATAGTGGTAAACCAGCAGCCCAGGTTTTAGAAGGTATAGCAAGTGGCCAAGCAACAAAAGCAGCGGAAGCTCCCATAGATACAACATCACTTGAAGGATTACAAAAAGCATATTTGGAGCAGGGGTTTACGGACGCAGATGTTATAAAACAAAATCAAGAGGGAGTGGCTAGAGCAAAACCAGAGAGTCATGTTGTAGGCGATGTAATAGAACCAACTGAACAACCAGCTGCTCAAGTAGATGCTGCAAAAACTCCTGTTGATATTGCAGCAGTTCGAGCAGCAGAAACCCAAAGAGACCAAGACATGGCAGCGTTTATTAGAGAAAAGGCAGGAGAGGCACAAAAACAAACAGATGCAATTCTTGCAAGTAGACAAGGAATGTCTGGTGAGCCAACTGTTGTTGGTGTACCAATTGCTTCGGAAGTTCCAACAC
>CAZIZQ010000006.1:0-17055 GCA_964544105.1 uncultured Gammaproteobacteria bacterium
CAAAAAAGTAGCTCCATCTGTAGTTTCTGGCCTTGTTGTAAAAATATCTATTCCTCCAAAATTAATTACTAATCCTTCAGATCGCCCTATCCATTCTCTTTGGGCGATTTTGACCTTTTCTGTCCAATCAATCTTACTCAAACTATCAAGTAATGCATCAGCGTAGGCGGTGATTTTGAAAAACCACTGCTCTAAATCGCGCTTTTCAACAATCGAGGAGCATCTCTCGCACTTACCATCAATCACTTGTTCGTCTGCCAACACTGTCTTGCACGACGGGCAAAAGTTAACCGGCGCTTTCTTGCGGTAAGCCAAACCCTTCTTAAAGAGTTGAATAAAAATCCACTGGGTCCATTTGTAGTAATCTGGATCGTAGGTCTCAACGGTTCTGGACCAATCAAACCCATTCCCAATAGATCGCAACTGTCTATAAAAATTCTTCTGTGAAATTTGAGCCTGCTCTTTGGGGTGTTTGCCAACCTTTATGGCGTAGTTTTCACTGTGAATTCCAAATCCATCAAGGCCAATCGGTTCAAACACTGCATAGCCCTGCATGCGTTTGAACCGACCATAAATATCACTACCGGTAAAGGCATACATATTTCCCACATGCATCCCCTCGGCACTAGGATATGGAAACATCATCAGGTTGTAGAAGGGTTTTTTTGCTGTATCGAGGTTAGGTCTGTAAATTCCTTTTTCTTCCCAAATCTTTTGCCACTTAGGTTCAATTTCCGAAGGATTGTACTTTTCCATTGCCTTATTATACCTTTGGATTATACGAAGTACAAGAGAAGATTTTGTAATGCCGCCATAGAGACCTAAACTACCACACTTGTTTTAAGCAATAACCAGAGACTATAATAAAAACACTATGAAACTTTTTAAGCAGTCTATTGCCCTATCCCTTTCGTTTCTCTCGGTACTTATCTGGCAGCATACCTTTCTGGCCAATTACTCTCTGGTTTTATTTGGCCTGCTGCTTATTCCCTACTGCATCATCGCCAAACGCCGGAAAAACTTTGATCTTGTCAACTCCATTCAAAACGATCTAGTCGGCCTTTATATCTTTAATACCCTACTTGTCCTCCTTGTCATGATGAGTGGCAACTACCAGTCTCCACTTTTTTTCCTACTATACTTTTTATCTTTTGGCATGGCCTTTGGTTACCATCCAGGATTAGTTTTTGTTTTTATTGCCGGCATACTCCTGCTCTTTTTGCCCGATACCTTCAAAGACGATCAAACACGAAACATCCTGATGCTCTCCTCTCTTATAATTGTTTCCCTTGTGGCATTCTTCTTTAACCTGAAAAAAAAATGAAATACATACTCTTAGCCTTTTTCTTATCTCTTATTCCTACTCACAGCGCCCATGCTACTACGCTTTCAAATGGCACATATATCATCGAAACAGACGCTATCAATATACAACCTAAAGTATCACCCATACCCTCACCAACGGTTACCCCAAATATTTTGCCAAAACCATTTTTTTTCTCTGTTTCACCAATCACATTAGATTTTGGAGAAATCACCCCCACCGACCCGACTACCCGCACCACCACTGTTGATATAAACCCAGAGGGTAACCTTTTTGCCCTTACCGACCACGAGCTACAATCGGAAGACAAAAAAATAATTCCCGATACCACTTGCGATAATGGCACCTGCACCAACAAATATGCTTCTGCCTGGGATAGTATTTTAACTTATGGATTTGGCTATAAATGCTGCAATGCAGACTTTATGCAACTGCCAAACGAGGCAAAAGGAAATAAGCTTTCCCCGATATTTTTTGGCAAAACAAAAGAAACAGAAACAACTATAACTTACAAAATTAATATACCCACATCCCAAGATATCGGACTATATACAAATACATTAACTGTTATTGCCGTCCCAAACTTTTAACTATGAAAAAAATTATTATTTTTTCCCTGGCATTCTATATTCTATATTCTATATTCTATATTCCACCTGTGTATGCCGAAGGCGTGTCCCTTGCCATTTCACCTCCTCTTATCACTGTCCAAACCGCATGGCCAGCACTTATCGAAAAGGCGATTAGATTGGAAAATAAAGGTAATTCAACAATTAACCTGGATATTAAGTTTTTACCCTTTAGTCAAAGGGCAGAAAGTAGCGGCATACCTAATTACCAAACTACCCCGTACCCAGACCTCATCAAAAAAGTCCAGCTCTTTGATGATGGAGATAGCCCAATCCAAGAAATCACCCTCTCTCCAAAGCAGCAAAAAGACCTAGTCTTAAAAATTAACCTCTCCGAAAATGAAAACAATTCAGACTATTACTTTTCTATTGTTTTTGTGTCAAAGAATACCAATTCAAACGAGACTTTAAAAGAATCTCAAAACGTAACAGCTATAACCACCATACAACCTGGGATTGCAACAAACATTCTACTATCTATTTTCACCGGCAAGAAACAACCGGAAGGCATCATAGAGACCTACAGCGCCCCTTTATTCGCAACCAAAGGGCCGATCCCATTTACTCTTACTTTTGTAAATACCGGATCATTCCTACTTATTCCACAGGGTACCATACTTATATCAAATATGTTTGGTCAAACAGTGGGGAAAATCCCTGTGCCACCTACCTATGTTCTTGCCAATACCAAGCGCAATATTCAACTTAGTTGGGATGAACCTATTATATTTGGCCCCTACACAGCCACACTCTACCTTAACTATGCAGACAATAAAAATGTGTCTTTCAAAAAACCCTTGGCCTTTATTGGACTACCTCTTACTGCTCTAGGCAGTATAATAGGTGCAATAATTGCAATTGTCCTGCTTCGAAACCGGCTAAAAAAGCACACCGATTAATATCATAAATCTCCAATAAACAAATACGAAATTTGTTAATTATAAAACAAGAAATACTGTAATAACAATCCATTCTTAAATAACAAACCTTCTGGCACTTACCCTTTTTAATTGCCAAACAACCAATTTACCATACATACAAAAATTTTCCCTGTTGAAAAAAAGCCGAATCTATCATTTCTAGCCTTACAATATATGGAGCAATTTACCTATAGGACGCAGTTGGCAATGCAGGCTTATTTTTCTACCTTTTCACTACAGACAACTAGAATAATTATCGAATCCAGGCATGTGAAAATACAGTTTTTAAAACTCAAAGCTCCATTTCACAATGAACTCACGTAGGTATTTTTTATATAGATATCTATAGAAATATATCAACCTGTTTTACTCTGGGTTTATTGACAAAGTGTATGGTTTCTATCCATACTGAATATGGTCTTTTTCTTATGAAATAAAACGTATAATCCGTATAATCTCGAAGCTAACACTAATTTTTCACAGTTATGGACACCATTAACCAATTTACACAATTCCTACTCTCACAAAAAAAACCTGTGTCGCGCCTGACCATTAAAAACTATAAGGCAGACCTGCGGCATTTTATTACTTGGTTTGAAAAAGAATTTAATAGCCTTTTTTCTGCCCCCTCTGTAACTCCACAAATTATCGAAATCTATAAAAACAATAAAACCATTTCTCCCCTGTCAATGGACCGGCATTTATCTACTATGCGAAAATTCTTTTCCTTTGCCAAAGCTCAAGGACTAATAACTGAAACTCCCTTCACTCTCCTGACTGCGCCCGCCGAAGCTCGAGTGAAACGAGATGCGAAGGAGGGACCATGGAAAATAAAGGACTTTAAGAATTATCTCTACGTCACCAATGCAAGCAATCTTACTATAAAAAACTATATCAGTGATGTAGCTCAATTTATCTCTTGGGTAGAAAAAGTACTGGGGTTTGACTTCAACAATATAACTAAACCGGTTATTGATGAATATAAAAATAGGCTACTAAAAACAGGACTAAACCCCCGGTCTATCAACAGGAAGCTTTCATCTCTGCGGAAATATACTGCCTGGGCAATAGAAGAAGGCCATATCACCAAAAAATCCGCTTTCGCGGATTATTGTGGCCTCACCAGATTCGTTGATAACCATAAACCAGACCTAAGAACATCATCTACATTATCAGAAAAAGAACAATTTGTCAAGTCTCAAAATAAAATGGGATTATTTTTATTTGATTCATTTATTACCGACCCTCTGGCAAAACTTCTCAAACTCATAAAACACAAGCCCCTCTTTACTTCTCAACGGAAAATTGAAAATTATCCTAAAATGATGTATGCTCCGCTTTCCATTTCAACTGCATATTTCCCTATCCACAAAAAAATATACCACAATTTAGTTCATTACCGACCAAAGTGGTACGAAAAATATCATTCATACACAATTACGCATTATCTACATCTTGCCGTTCTTGTGTTATTTACAACAATTTGTGGTTTTTTAATCACCCAAACAATTTCTTTAGACCAAAACAAAAAGGCAGTTCTTGGGACACAAACTATTGCTACCCAGACTAAAACTATAGCTTTCCAAGGAAAACTAATGGATACAAACCAAACAGCAATTACCAAAAAAACAGCCACGAAATTTGCTTTATACAACGACCCAAATACCAACTCGCCAATATGGGAAGAAACACAAGAAATAACGCCTGGCAATGACGGATCATTCACAATTAGCCTTGGATCAACTTCTCCTATTGCCAAGCAGTTACTTGATAATTCCTCTTTATACCTGGGTATTACAGTCAATAACCAACCCGAACTCTTCCCCCGCCAACAAATTGCCACCACCGCGTATAGTCAAAACAGCCAAACCCTTCAAGGCATGCCTGTTATTACTCAAAACAACAACCAAACCAAAAATGTGGTGCTGGCTTTAGATTCTTCTGGCAATCTAACCATTGGTAATGCCGCGTCTCCGGTATTCCAAGTCACCGGTGGGCAATTTACCCTGCTTGGTCAATCTATTTTACTTACAACTGCCCCTGGTTCTAATGGAAATATCCTGCTTACTCCTGAAGGTACAGGTGCTGTTGATATCCAAAAACCCATACAGAATACATCAAACAATAGCAGTACCAGTGGAGTCCCGGGGGCAGTAGAAATTGCTGATTTACTGGTAGTAACGGCAACCAGCAGTAGCCAATCAGCCTTTACTGTCAATCAAAACGATGCCGGGCCAATCATTAGCGCATCGAGGAGTGGGACTGCTAAATTTACCCTTGAAAACGACGGAACAACCTATATTGCCGGAAATGTGGGCATTGGCACCAAAAATCCAATATTCAAACTGGCTGTTGCCGGCACTATTGCCCCAACAGAGAACGGTCTATACGATTTGGGAAGTCCATCGCTACGGTTTGATACTCTGTACGCCAATACTATTGTTGCCTCCTCATCGGGGATGCTAGCCTACTGGCAAAGAAATGAAGGAACATTATCTCCGACAACTATTACCGATACCATCAATTTAGGCGCAACTGCCACCTCATCGGCCACGGTCCATCTTTCGGGAACAGACCAAAGCAGTTTTATTCAAAAAGGTAATTTTGGGATAGGCACCAACAATCCAGTTACCAAATTTCATGTGGAAGGAACACAGTACATCTCCGGTAACATTGGAATTGGAACGAGCAATCCAAACTATAAAGTAGACGTTAGTGGCAGCATAAATGCCACAGGCGACATCTACAAAAATGGCGCTGCGTTCAATAACCCGGACTATGTTTTTGAAAAGTGGACTACTGACAACATTGTAAAATTTGCCAATAATGCAGGCGCTTCCAAGTATAAGGGCATTTTATCCCTTGAAGACACAGAAGTTTATGTCAAACAAACCTTACAACTGCCAGGAGTTGCCTCGGCAAAAGGTATTTTTGAAAGAGGCGACATATTACTCGAAAAAATTGAAGAAGCATACATTCATCTGTTTAATTTAAATCGAAAAATATCAACAAAAATCATCAGTCCAATTGCCCAGATCGACCGAATCCATACCAATATCATCTCTCCCCTTACTTCCGAAGCTGTTACTATAGATGGTCATGTTGTGATTACTAAAGATCTAGAAGTCCAGGGAAATGCCCGCTTCGCCGGCGACATCGAAGCGAGGCGAGCCACCTTTAGTGGTGAACTACGGGCAAAAAAGATTATTGTTGACGACATAGACACAAACGCTACTGTTTCGGCCAAACTCTTATCCAGCGCCCTTTTGTCTCCGGACGAACTGGCCAGCTACTCCGGCCAATTATCTCTGGAAACTCTCAATGCTTCATTTGGAAAATTTGTCCAGGGGCTTATTGCCATCGGACCAACCAGCCTCACCGACACCACAATCTCGGGCAATCTTAACATCGGCAAACATCTAGTTATTGCCGATGAATCTCTTAATGTTATCGGGGCAGATATCGCCATACAGCCGCTTCGGCAAGGGGGTATATCGCTTTTGTCCGGACTTATATATATAGATACCGAAGGGAAGATCAGTATTGTCAACAATGCCACCTTTGGCAAAGACGTGACTGTATATGGAAAACTTTCTGCCGGAACTATAAATAGTATAGGAGATCTTATCGCATCGGGAGCCGCGACAATAAAAAAACTTAATCTCGATATCCCCGAGGCTATTGCCATATCCGATACCGAAATACAAGCATCCGGCAGCGCCGGCATTGCTACCATTTCGGCCCAAAAAACAAGCCTTACTATTTATAATCCCCTCGTTACCGAAAAATCGCTTATTTACATAACTCCGCGCGAGCAAACCGATAACCAAGTCCTCTATCTTCTTCGCCAAATGCCAAATACTTCCTTTACTGTGGGGATCCAGCAAGCACCACCAACCGAACTCCCCTTCAACTGGCTGATTGTCAACTAGAGGCCTATCATTTAGCTTACTGCAACAACGTCTATAACGACAGTCGTCTAAAAGGTTGCCAGGACGGTCTAAACGCTACTTACCAAAGTATATGGATATATTACTCTTCCCATTCCTTTATTTACTCTATCCAAACTAACCACCTTGTAATCGGTTATCCCTAATTGAGAAGCTATTTTTTGCAATTTCTGTAGATCAAATCCCCCGCCTTTTACTTTTACCTCATAGGCCACTTTGCCTTCCACGATAAAATCAATCTCCGCCCCGCTTTTTTTCTGATAATATCCAATAGACTCCTTAAAATCTCCGCTCTTGCCTGTATAAGCCAGCTTAATAAATAACTGATTAAACACTTTATTTTCAAACAACTGCCCCCTTGATACCTGAGCAATCCTATGTAAAATGCCTGTATCCCCAAAATACACTTTTGGCACATGCTTTATCTGCACATCAATAGAACCGGAAACTGGTCGCAGATAATTAATCAAATACGTTTGCTCGAAAAAATCCAAATACCCATATACTGTCTGTCTCGACACTCCTAAAGCATCGGCCAACTTACTCATTTCCGGTTTCGATCCCACACGTGCCGACAACAAAAATAACAAATCCTTTAATTTCTGATTATCCCGAAAACTGGCTAAGGTCTGAACATCCAGCTTAAAATAGGAACCTAATATATCATCAAGTCGTAATAATTTTTCTTCCGCGTTCTCTGCCAACACCACACTTGGGAACCCGCCATATAATAGATACTCCTCATATAACGCAGACAGCAGATCATACCCCGCATCAGGAGTAATCTTTACCTCCTTAAACCATAAAAATTCCTCAAAATCCAATGGGTACAGTTCGAAGATAAATTTCCTTCCTGCCATACTCTCTGAAAACCAATTTTTTAAGTAAAAACTACTTGAACCTGTTAAATAAAACTTAATATCATTGTGGTCATACAGATACTTAATTACCGAGGGTAAATTTCGCACGCTTTGTATTTCGTCTAAGAATACATGCGCCCGTCTGTTAAAATCAATTCCCAGTCTACCGAAATACGCCTTGATATTATCATAGTTGTCGGCAGAAAAGGCTTTCTGATTTACCGGACTTTCCATATCCAGAAAAATCTTATTTTGGTTTGGGATATTTTCAAAAATATGCCGCAATAGGACAGTTTTTCCCACCCGTCTAAATCCGGTTACGACAATTGCCTCCCGGGAGTCTTGGTGCTTGACTAGAATATCTAATAACTTACGCTTTTTGTACATATCTGACACTAAATTTAACAAAAAGTATACTTTTTGTCAAGTACTATTCATTTAGCAAAACTAATCATGACACATAACGATACACTTTTCCCCTGTTGACACGGCAGTTCCTATGTTGCTAAGATAAATTTTATGGACACGGTTAAAAATGAAATAAGTGAGTATATAGAAAACATAGGACTAATTCTACTTGGCATAGTATTTCTCACCTTTCCTCTTATTATCACTAGCCTAACTACCGATCCATATACCCTGCCGAAACAGATTGTTCTGGGAACTATCACCCTGATACTTTTACTTTTCTTTGGTGCCAAAATGATTAGCGAGGGCGCCGTCAGACTACGCAGAACTCCTTTTGATCTATTCCTGGTTGCTTTTACTACCGTTGTATTATTATCCAGCTTTTTCTCTGTTAACCGATATGACTCACTTATCGCCTATGTCCCGTTATTCTTAACAATTCTTTTTTACTTTTTAGTTGTCAATTTTGTCAAAAGCAAACAGGCATTGTTTTTCCTATTAACTTCTCTCATCCTTGGAGGTGTAGTTACATCAGTTCTTTCCATTTTATCGTTTTTTAATATCTTTATTCTTCCTTTTGCCATAACCCGCGCCCAAACATTTAGTCCCATGGGATCTGTGCTAGATCAAATTATATATTTACTCTTATTATTACCAATCTCCCTTTCACTGGGATGGCAACCAATAAAGCACCTGCTTGGCATCTTTGGAATACTAGAAAATACATCACAAGCTTCATTTTCTTTTGACGATAAAATCATAAAGGCTGCAGGCTACATTACTGCCTCCATCCTTCTTATTGCAGGTATTGGCATAAGTGTCTACGAGCTTTTTGTCTTAAAACCAGGCGGCGGATTACTACTGCTTCCTTTTGAAATAGGTTTCCAAACCGCCTTTGCCGCCATATCACAAGACCCGGGACGTACCATACAAGGCTTTCTCTTTGGCAGCGGCTTTGGCACATTTCTTTCAGACTTCAGCCGATTCAAGCAAGCATTACCATTTAACGCCAGCCAAACCTTATGGTCGTTAAGCTTTATCCGGTCCTCCAGCTTTGTTCTAGAACTTCTTGCTACATCTGGCGTTGCCGGCATAACATTCTTTATGCTTTTACTTTTACAAATTGTAAGGCGGGTAAAAGGCAAAGCCACCCGGGAAAACCCACTCTTTTTCTCGATGCTTTTTGTAGGTATCGCCTGCTTCCTTTTACCATTCTCACCGGTGTTACAGACTGTATTCTTTTTACTTTTAGCTATCTTTGCCGTGGCCGAGGGACTGCATGACCAGCACAAATTCTTTGATATAGAGCTTCACTTTATTGCTTTCAAAAAGGGCATTATTCCATTTGTAGCCGCTCCTGTTGATTCTAGAATAGAAGACAGATCATTTACCAAAGCGCTCCCGATTATTTTCTTCACCATTTTTCTTCTGGCTGGCGGCGTAATAGGATTTTTCTCATACAAATTTGTCCATTCAGATATCCTCTTTCAAGACTCTTTAATAGCCTACGCAGCCAACGACGGCCTAAAAACATACAACAACCAAACCAATGCCATTAATCTTTTCCCATATCGGGACGCCTACCATCGCATTTATGCCCAAACCAATTTAGCCCTGGCCAACAGCATTGCATCTTCTCAACCTGCAGGTGCATCACCATCTGCTCAAACACAACAGACTATCCTTACTCTTATCCAGCAATCAATTAATGCCGGACGCAATGCCACAAGTATTGCCCCATTAACCAGTCTTAACTGGCAAAACCTCTCCTCTGTTTACCGCAGTCTTATTGGATTTGGAAAGGGTGCGGCAGATTTTGCAATCGCGGCCCAAACGCAGGCAATAGCACTTGACCAAAATAACCCACAGCAGTACGTTACACTAGGAGGAATTTACTACCAACTTGGTCAATGGGACAATGCGCAACGTGAATTCCAAATTGCCATAACTAAAAAATCTGACTTTGCCAACGCCTACTACAATTTTGGCCATACACTCGAAAGCAAAGGAGACCTACCAAACGCGCTGGTCTACTACAGGGCAGTCAAGACCCTGGTAGCTAAAGAGCCGGAAAGTCTAAATAAAATAGATGGCGAGATTAAAACACTGGAAGAAAAAATAGGGGCTGCTGCCGGAGAGAAAGGACTTGAAGGTGCCCAAGGATTAACCCCTACCCAAAACCAACCGCCGCTTGGCATTAACACACCAGAAAATCAACTGCCAGAAAGAAACCCACAGGTTAATCTGGAACCAACAAAATCCGCCACCAAATCTGCAAATTAAAGTGATATAATCATAAAATGTTTGGGCTTGTAGGTAAACGGTATACCGGTACATTCGCATTGTACAATTCCGGGTCCAATTCCCGGCAAGTCCACGTTTTTGGGCTCGTAGCTTAGTGGTATAGCGCCTCGATGGCATCGAGGAGGTCGTCGGTTCGAATCCGATCGAGTCCACAGAAAAAGACTTTTTTGGGGATTTTAAATCCCCAAAATTTGACAATTTCGGAGATTTAACTTATAATTATCTCATGATAAATCGGATTTATGATAATTTAGATAATCTCTTAAGAGAGGGCAAGGTTATTGTTATATACGGCCCAAGAAGGGTGGGAAAAACCACTATGGTGGAAAATTTTCTGAAAATAACCCGCCTCAAATATAAATTGGACAGCGGAGATGATCTGGCGGTAGCTGAAATTCTCTCTTCCCAAAGTTTTGACAAAATTAACAAATATACCGCAGGATATAATCTGATAGTCATTGACGAAGCTCAAAGAATTCCCAATGTTGGTTTGGGATTAAAAATTCTGGTGGACAATAATCCAAAATTAAAAGTGCTTATCACCGGTTCATCTTCCCTAAATCTGTCATATAAGGTTGGAGAACCTCTGGTAGGAAGAATGTTTGATTATATATTATATCCCGTATCACAACTGGAATTTAAAAAAAGTATGACTCCTTTTGAATTGGAGCAAAAAAAAGAAGACTTTTTGGTTTTTGGATCTTACCCCGAAGTGACTCTGGCCAAAACCCCCGAGGAAAAAGCTAAAATCTTAACAGGAATTGCCAACTCTTACCTCTTAAGAGATATTATTGACCTGGAAAAAGTCGCAGATAAAAAGATTCTTTTTGATCTTTTGAAGCTGGTTGCTTTTCAAATTGGCAGCGAGGTTTCTCTAACCGAACTAGGTTCTAATTTAGGGATTGACAAAAAAACAGTAGCCAGATACTTATGGCTGTTTGAGCAAGCTTTCGTTCTTTACAATTTAAGAGGTTATAGCAGAAATTTAAGAAAGGAGATTAGCAAAAAAAGCAAGTATTATTTTTATGATAACGGTATCAGAAATGCGGTGATAAATAATTTTAACAACTTGTCAACAAGAAATGATGTAGGGGTTTTATGGGAAAACTTTTTAGCAGTTGAACGGCTTAAAAAGCAGGAATATGCTCGGCTGGGGTCAAAATATAATAACTATTTTTGGAGAACTTGGGACAAAAAAGAAATAGATTGGGTGGAAATGAGAGAGGGGAAACTTTTTGGTTATGAATTTAAGTGGAAAGAAAAAAAACCTTCCAAATCAAAAAATCTTTGGCTGGAAACTTATAAAAATGAGGCTGAATTTGAAATGGTAAACCAGGAAAATTATTTGCAGTTTATCGCTTAACTCCCCTCTTGTTTTTTGGGAGTATTTGTTTTATACTACCTTTGATACGCTCCAAAGTCTATCACCTTTCTCTGATTTCAGCTGAAATGGTTAAGCGATAGGAGTTTTAGGAGGGAGGTGAATACTACATGAATTTTCAAGATCAAACCCTAGCCTGCCGCGATTGTGGCAAAGAATTCACTTGGACAGCATCCGAGCAAGAATTCTACCAGCAAAAAGGGTTCCAACACGCGCCTGTACGATGCCCTGAATGCCGACAAGCAAAAAAAGCTCGAATGGATGGTGGCCCAAGACAAAGGCAATCATTCCCAATCACCTGCTCTCAATGCGGCAAACAAGACACAGTGCCATTTGAGCCAAAAGAAGGAAGACCAGTACTTTGCCGAGATTGTTTTAAAAAAGACCGTTAAAGCAAAAGAGGTAATTCTTCTAAAAAATACCTTGAAAAGTGGAAACACCATCAGGGTATTTTTTATTGCAGATATGTCATTGGGTTTACCAAAGCTCCATTTTTTCTCACCTCAAAATGCAAATGCGCCCCGGTTGTTCTACCAGTTAACCCTACCCAACCAATAACTGTTTTTCCAGCCATAACAGACTGACCAATTGATACATTTACCCCAGACATATGGGCGTAATGACTCATAAAACCATTTCCCCCATCGATTTCTACATTTGTCCCATACCCACTATCCCATGTCCCAACTGATACTCTAACCACTGTGCCGTCCTGCCCAGATACAATTGGCGTGCCAAGAGGAGAGGTAATATCAATGGCCATATGATACCAGGCAGCAAATTGAGAAATTCCTCCCCGCAGCGGCCAGGTAAACCCGGCAGCCGAGATGGCAACCGGCCCCTGGGCAATAAATACCTGCTGGCGAGGGGTCGTTGTACGTTCGTTTGGCTTAACCCCATCTGGCACAACTAAAGTTTGTCCAACAACCAAGGCAAACGTCTGCGGATTGGCAAAGTCGTTAAAGGGAAAATCAACGATCGCCTGGGGATTACTGTCATATTTTTTGGCAATACTATAAACTGTATCTCCCTTGGCTACTTTATGGACAATGCCGGTAACCGGCGGTATTTTAACCTCGTCCCCTACTGTTAAATTGTCCCCAATAATGTTATTAGCCCAGCGAACAGTATCGGTTGATACCCCATACTTTTTGGCAATGGTTGAAATAGTATCTCCTTTTTGTACCGTATATATTTCAACTTTATCCCGCGGTTTTTCCGAAATATCTGTCTGAAACACATCCGTGTCTAAAGAAATTGTTTCTTCTTTCCTTTCGGCCAGGACAAGTTGAGCCTGATTATTGGCTCCAAAAACCGGGTACCGGTCTGCTAAAAACGGCGCCACAATTACCCCAATAACCAACACCACCATTGCCCCAATATGTAAAAAGGGTCTGTTGTATCGGCCCCGCTTCATCATAAAAAAACGGACCAGGATGTTTTTCCGGCCTTCAAAGTACAACGACACTATGGTAATTTTACCCTTGAGATAGAGAGCAAAAAAATGAAGAAAAGACAAAAAAAGAGTAGATAATTGGTGGATCATTCCCCTCACCCCTTTCCTAATGTTTCGAGGAATTCTTCGTTGGTTTCTGTTTTGCTTAACCTGTCAACCAGCATCTGGGTTCGTTCTTCGGGATTTAACATATCAACCATTCGTCTCATGGTTACAATTCTCTTCAGATCTTTCTCGTTTAGAATAAGCTCTTCCTGGCGGGTACCGGAGCGCTCTACATTTATACTTGGGTATACTCGGCGTTCGGCCAAACGCCTGTCCAAATGCAACTCCATATTGCCTGTGCCCTTAAATTCTTCATATACCAAGTCATCAAGACGAGATCCGGTATCAACTAGTGCCGTACCAATAATAGTGAGGCTTCCACCTTCTTGGCAATTTCTGGCTGCCCCAAAAAATCTCTTGGCCGGCCATAAAGCAGCCGGATCAAATCCACCGGAAAGTGTCCGCCCCGACGGCTCGATTGCCAAGTTGTATGCCCGGGCCAATCGAGTGATAGAATCAAGCAGAATAATTACATCTTTACCCATCTCCACCATTCTCTTGGCACGGTCAAGGGTTATTTCGGCGACTCGTGTCTGATTCTCTGGTGGCTCATCAAAGTTACTAGCCACCACTTCCCCCTTAACAGACATAGAAATATCAGTTACTTCTTCCGGTCGCTCCCCGATTAAGGCTGCCATCAGATGGGCTTCAGGAAAATTCTTGGTAATGCCTGCTGCAATTTCTTTAAGAATTGTTGTTTTCCCGGCTTTTGGCGGAGAGACAATCATTCCTCTTTGGCCAAAACCAATTGGGGCAACCAAATCGATAATTCTAGTTGAAAGTGGTGTTTTACCGCTGGATAAAACCACTTGTTTATTTGGATAAATTGGGGTAAGATCGTCAAAATGTGGCCGTTTGATTGATTCATCTGCCGGCACATCGTTAACTGTTTCTACTTTAAGTAATCCATAGTACCGTTCGGTATCTTTTGGCGGCCTAGCCAACCCCACAACTTTATCCCCTGGGCGAAGCATAAAGCGACGAATTTGCGACTGGGAAATATAAATGTCGCGGGCCGAGGGAATAAACTTAGGCCGTAAAAACCCATGGCCTTCCGGCTGGACATCTAAAAACCCAGCTACAGTTTCTGTTGGTGTATTAATTGGTTCAAACCGGCGGGTATAGCCATTTCTATTTGAGGTTTGAAACTTGAAACTAGAAACTGGATTTTGAGTTTGCAAACTAGCAGCTTGATCTTCTTCTATCTTCGATCCTCCAGTTTCATTATCTAGCTTCTTACTTCCAGCATCCAGCATCACATCTTTCTTCTCTTCCGAGACGGCTGGATTGTCTGTATCTGTATGAATCTTTTTATAAGGCATACTGTAATTAAAAATTTTCAGTTTTCAATTTTCATTGAATTTTCAATTTTTTAATTTTCAAACGTTTTAGTCATTGCAAATTGTAATTTGATTGAAAATTGTAAATTGATAATTGAAAATTAATTATTGTTTGTGGAAAATTCTTACTCCTGAAGAAAACGTATTCACATTACACCACATGCTTGCTTCATTGTCAAGCCCCGATTTTAGGGGCTTGACACGACCTATAATGTATGGTATTATTCCCACATTGCTTAACAGCAACAAACTATATACTAATATATAATATGAAAACAAAAATTCTTTCAGCAACCCTTTTTGCATCAGTAACACTTCTTTCTATACCAGCACTTTCTGCATATGCCGACGTCTCTTGCCAACCTATCTATGGTGGTGGCCAAACTTGTGTCCAAACTGGCAATGTGTCTATAAACAAAACTGTTATGAATCCAAAAACCAATTCTCTGGTTGATAACCTTGGTATTAACGACGACAAATTTGGCCCAGAAAGTGTGGTTACCTTCCAAATTGCTGTTACTAACACCGGAAGTGCCAAAATCAGCCGAGTCCAGGTACGAGACATTTTCCCTCAATATGTTGATTTTGCTGCAGGTATTGGTAATTTTGACGGGGGCAGCAAAGTTCTATCTTTTGATGTAAACGACCTTAATTCTAACGAAACACGCACATTTAATATTGTTGGTAAAGTCGTAAAGGCTGAAAACCTTCCTGTCAGCCAGGGTACAGTTTGTGTAGTTAACCAAGCTACAGCAAAAGATGCCTCAAATTCAGGCAATCCAAGTGTGGACAATGCCCAGCTTTGTATTCAAAAAGACTTGCCAGCAGTTACAACTCAACCAACAACTGTTGTGGAAACAAAAGGCGGAATCAAAGTATTCCCTCCACAAAAAGTGCTTACCACACCCGCCACCGGCCCAGAAATGCTGCCCCTCATCGGCCTTATCCCAACAGGCTTGCTTGGAGCATTCTTAAGAAAGAAATCCCTCGTAAAATAACTATAAATTCATCCGACAGGATGATATCGGAGAGAGCGGCTGCCTAACTCCAAAAATCCCAAAGAACCAAACAGCAACCCCTCTCCCCGACAGCAGTCGAGGCTCGCCATTTCGGCAGCCCGACTTTAAAAATCGGGATATTTTTTTGTGTAGCGCATGCAATATGCTTGTATGATTTCTACATAGAAAAATTAGCACGTTAACAAGACATACAGTAATCCCTATTCCACGATCCGCACAGCGTTCTGTAGCAGCCATTGGGCGTAAGCTCGATGTACAGAACGTGCTGTGGGTCGTGGATAATCACAATATATTCTCCAAAGGAGGAGAAAATGTCAGGCGCAGGAAGTGGTCCCCCCGGGTGGCAGTGTCACCAAGGACACGCGAATTCCCCGGAAACATGGCGCTGCGCAATCGCAAATTGCGCATCGCTTCGGATACCGGATGTTCGCAATCGAACCGAGGTCGAGACCTACATCCAATGGTCCAGGAATGAAATCCTGGCCTACGATGGAAGGTTGGCAATCGCCGATGAAGAAATCCAGAGACTCGCTCTGGAAGTCAGAAGGCTCACGGAGCAACTTGAAGTGACTCCTGAAGCAGCTCCTACCCCGGCAGAAAACGATCTTGGCGGAAGCGTCCGCCAAACAGTGAACCGCTTGAAGAAGTGGCTCAACGAATAGGAGGACTCTAAATGTGGTCCATGGTGGCGGCGGTTCTCAACACCCGATGGAAGGTCGGGCTGGTGGCAATCGTGGTGTTCTTCTTCCTCTGGGAGGTTGGCACCAGGGTTAACCGCTGGGATGGCAGGATAATCCCTGCCTTCCTGGCATTCACCGTCGCTCTTTGGCTGTACCGCAAGGTACGCCGGGCGACGAGACGGTCGAATTCCGCAGCGCCGGTCAATCCCGCACGTGCGGATAATATCGTTTAAGGAGTAGGTCATGGCACGGATCAAGGCTATTCTGGCGACGATGATCGCCCTTTTGATGGTCAGCACTGGCGGCTGTGCCATCTTCCAGGGCGACAGTCCCCCCGCAGATCCCGCCCAGCCCGTTACCGGTAACCCGGGTGCGTGCTTCGCGGGTTTCGGGGATTGCCCGCCCAGCATCACCCTCGCTGCCGAACCCAACTCGGTTACTGAAGGCAAGCCGGTCGAGCTCTGGTGGGAGATCGACCGAGCTGAAAAGATAGTCAGCCTCGACGTCCCGGGCGTTGATTCCAATGCTCTGGATCCGAAGGCTGGATCCCAGGTGTTTACCCCTGCAAAGGGCGACAACACCTACACCCTGATCGCGGCCGACAAGTATGGCCGCGAAACCACCGCTACCGTGAAAGTCACGGTAGCAGCTGCCCAGGCTGGTAGCCCGCCGCCCCCGC
>CAZIZQ010000006.1:17084-24633 GCA_964544105.1 uncultured Gammaproteobacteria bacterium
ATACTAGTCAGGGTCCCAAGGGAGACAAGGGCGACACTGGACCGGTTGGTGCGCAAGGCCCGGTTGGTCCCAAGGGAGACAAGGGTGATAAAGGAGACACTGGTCCCGCTGGTGCAGGTGTAGTCACAACGGCCGACGTTAAGAAGGCTGTTGATGAGTACTTCGTCAAGAACCCTGCTGCCAAGCCGACGGACGCCGAACTCACGGCAATCGTCAAGGCGCACCTGGACAAGAATCCTCCCGCTGGAAATGTGGGAGCACCGACTGATGCCCAGGTTTTGACTGCCCTCAAGGCGCTTTGCCTCGAAAAGGGTAAGGGCGGTGGCGACCCGTGTGTTCCGGGTGGAATTGGCCAGGTTGGTCCTCAGGGACCGAAGGGCGACACTGGACCCGCTGGTCCGCAAGGCCCCGCAGGTCCTGCTGGTCCTGCTGGTTCTGGAAATGGTATCGCAACGCTTCCCTGCCGCGGAGACAAGATCTCCACAGCGAACGAGGTGAACGTTGCCGGACCGCAGCGCCAAGAAATTGGTGGCGGCGGAGGCCAGCATGCCGACTTCTATCCCGACCGGGGCGTTCTCTCCATTTCCTACATTGTTCCTCCCCAGAAGCCGGGTCGGTGGATGGGATTCGGGAGCATCTGGGAGTGGAATGGCCCCGAGTGCGCCGGTTACGACTACGTGACCGACGCAACCAACTACGCCAAAGGTCGTTTGGACCAAGGCCACTCTGGCCTGGTCATCGACCTTCGAGACAACGCTCCCAAGCTGGTCGCCAACGTTGGCAAGCTTAGCGAGCAGGCGATCAAGGACCTGGTGGCGGTTCACAACCGCAGCCAGCAGCCCGCGATCACGCTGTCGTCGTTCACAGTCGGCGGGACTGTCGCTCCCGCGGCGTCCCAGGCTCCGGCGCCGGCAGGTGGCGTATGTCCTCGGGCAACCGAGAAGACATACACGACGCCGTCGGATATAGCGGTCAAGGGGCCGGCCATTGTTCTGCCCTGGTGGAACAATGGCGTGCCCAAATTTGGCCAGGAGCAGGTTCGTGTCCTGCTCCGCTCCGGCGAGTCTACCAGCTTCGTCCAGATGATGGGCAAAAGCTGGGAGTACCAGGATAACGCTGCTTGCAGCGCCAACCTGGACAAGGAGTTCGCCAACGCTGGCGGACTCACGACCAAAACCGTGCAGGATCTGCGCGGTGAAGGCCTCGCTCGGTAAAGCGATTACGTAAGGGGGAACCTGTATGTCAGGAGAGGGAGACCATGATGGTTTAGTGGAATGTGTCAAATTGCTGACACCCTTCGCCAAGCGGCGAACCACCAAACCCCCATGCTCCCTCTCCCCCTTAACTTTGTCTCGTATATTTTTACGAGACAAAGATAGAGGGATTTTCTTTGGCACAGTTTAAGTAAACAATTGCTGTTTACCCTGAGCTTACCGAAGGGCTCTTTAACAAGACATACAGAAATAACCCTTACTCCACGGTCCGCATTGCGCTTCTGTGTAGCAACAACACGGAACGCGTTGTGGATCGTGGATGGCTATATATCGAACGCAAAGGAGGCGACGAATCTGATAATCTGGTTTGACTCGAGCTAAGTCTCACACCGATCGGACCCCGCGTGTTGCGGATTACGGCAAAGGAGAAGCTTCATGAGTGGGCTCAAAAAATTGGTCCCCATAGCAATGGGTATAATACTGCTTCTCGTGGCTGCTTTGGGGTGGTTCAACACCCCTCCCGCTTCGGCGGCCGACGAGTCCCTTCTACCCTATATCCCTCGGGTGACGTCCATTTACCGCGAAACGCGGCCGGACGTCAACTCCTGGGTGATCCGGGTAGATTTTGGGGCGACCCCGTACTGGCTCTGGCCTACCACCAGAGCTGATATGCAGGCACCAACCAGCTTCGGCCGGTACGTCGACGACTGGAACTACAGTGACCCAGTCGGCCACTGGATTTTCTGGTGGGACGACTGGACTGGCTTGCGTCACTACGTCGACGTGGGATCGGCAATCCGCCGATCAACTGGCGAAGGCGGCACTCTGATTGCCGCTCAAGGAGAAACCGTCGTTGGGACCCATATCGAGCTTTCGGATGGCCGGTTTGCAGACAACTGCTACTACCGAGCCCTCCCGATAGAAGCTCGGGTAAAAACTGGAACGATCATGCCCTGGCAAGGTGAAAGCCTTAACCAGGTAGTCTGCAACTTCCAGTACCCCCAGCCCCCAACACCGACTCCTACGGCAACACCCGTTGCAACCGCGACGCCAACACCCTGTTGCCCGCCGCCCCCGCCGGCTGGTTGCATAGCTTTAGAACAGCACCATTCGCCCAACGGAGACTGGTACCCTGGACAGACGTCCGGACTAGTCGAGGTTCATGTCTGGTGGCCCAATTTCACTCAGGAGCGAAAGCTCCTACTTGAGTCTTGGCAGCGGCCCGGCTTCATCAATGGCGGAGGATCCGCCTGGAGTTGGCCGGTTGGCTGCGAACAAGGCGCGCGTAGCGCCTTCCAAAACCAGGCTGCCTGGATCCCCCAGGTAAGCCTGGACCAGCTTCGCAACGAAGGCAGGACCAAGTAGGTAGATCTCACAAGGAGGAACTTGTATGTCTAAAGGAGAGGGAGCCGCCAACGCGACTCCCTCTCCCCCGTAACTTGATTATAATAATTATAAATAGAAATATATTGGGGTCTTGACAAGACCTATAATATATGTTATAATGCCGTTTACATTCGAAAATCTTATTTGTAGCTGGAGAGAAGCACTATCTCTTGCAAAAAAGTTCTTCTCCCCAACTATAAAAAGTTGGGTTTTTTTTGGCCTCAACTCAAAAAGCTTGAGCCTGAATAAGCCAAAAATAAGCACATTAACAAGGCATACAGAAAAATCTCCCTTCACCCGCCCTATAGCGGTCTCTGGTACCTATCAATAATAGGAGTGCTTACTTAGGGACCGTGATACGGCTGGTGAAGGTAGAAAATAGTTTCAAGGAGGGCATCACTGATGAAGGATTTCGGTAAAAGCGCAGGAAACGTCATTGGGACTTTCCTGATCGCAGTCCTAATTCTGGTCTGCCTCGCGGCATTCAGCCCGACGCTTCGGGTGCTAGGGAGCCTCACAATTGCTCCCTGGAGCGATGCTACACCATATGTCTCTGGCATGTGGAACGGCATCGGAGGAGCGATCAGCAAAACGCTCCCGCAACTCACCGCACCGACGGCTGCTCCTGCTCCGGCGCCTGCAGCTCCCGCGATACCCGCAGCTCCGGCTGGTTCAGCGACTCATTGTCCGGATGGCGGACTCAGGGGTGAAACCTTTCCTGACAGGGAAAACGGCGTCGAAGGCCTTCGGCATCGAGACGCGGTTACCTGTAAGTACAGTTTTACCCCGCCCCCTGGCGCTGCTCCGGCGCCTGCAGCTCCCGCGATACCCGCAGCTCCGGCTGCTCCTGCTCCCGTCGCACAGGCACGGCAAGTTGCGGCAGCCCCCGCTGCCCAAGGCTGCCCTCCGGCGAAGGAGAACACCTACACATCCAATACGGATGTGACGGTGAGCGGCCCGGCCATTGTCCACCCGTGGTGGAACACCGGCGTCCCGAGCTTTGGGCAAGCCCAGGTTCGGACCAAGGTGGAGGCCGGACAAACGGTCACGTTTGTTGGTATGCAAGGCAAGAGCTGGGTGTACGCCCAGAATCCTGCCTGCGCGGCCAACCTTGATAAGGAACTCGCGAATGCGAGCTTCCCGGTCAAGACAGTGGCTGAATTGAAGGCCGAGGATCTGGCTCAATGAGCCAATATCAAGGGAGCATCTGTATGCTGGGTCCGCCTAGGCGGATCAAGGAGAGGTAGGTCTAATGACTTACATACCAACCTACCTCTCCCCCTTTCTTTTATCTACAAGATACAGTAAAATCTTGCAGGTAAAAACCAAGGGAGAAAAAATTATGAAAAAACAAATAAAACCATTAGTCTCTGTCATAATGCCTGTTTATAATGCGGGAGATTTTCTTGTGGAAGCAATACAAAGCATCCTAAATCAAACGTATAAAAACTTTGAGTTTATTATTGTCGACGATGCATCAACAGATAACTTTTGGAAAATAATCCAAAAGTACCAAAAACAAAATCCCAAAATTATCCGTGCTATTCGTATGGAAAAAAATCTTAATTGTGGTGGGGACACTTGTGCAAACGAAGCATTAAAATTAGCCACTGGAACATACATTGCACGTATGGATGCAGACGATATCGCATATCCACAACGTCTCGAAAAACAAGTTGCATTTCTCAACTCTCATCCAAAAATCTTTCTGGTTGGCTCAAACGCTGATGTTATTAACAAAAAAGGTGTAATTATTGGTGAAAAAACCGAACCAGAAACACCAAAAGAAATCAATAATGCATATTTTGGTTTCCATCCCATGATCCATCCAACTTGTATGTTTCGACGCATGCTTGGTAAAAAACCATTTCTATATCAAATACGATACAGCGCCAATAACGATTACTACACTTTTTTTCAACTTATCTGCAAAGGTAAAAAGTTTGCCAACATACCAGAAAAACTCCTTTTATACCGAATCCATGGTAATAACGCCACCTTTATCCATCTTAAAGAAAAATTTATGAACTCTCTAAAAATTCGGTTATCTATGGTAAAAGAGTTTGGTTACAAACCAAAAACAACAGACATGGCAGTTCTTTTACTCCAGACAATTATAGTATTTGGATTACCCGAATCCATACTTACCCAACTTTATCTTTTTGCAAAAGGTATAATAAAAATTCCTCTTTTTAAAATACGATTTGCTCCTGCAAAGACTTTAGCAGTACAATAAACTTACATGTACTATATTGCTTCACTTATTCTCCTTGAGATAGCTTTATTTCTAACAAATTACCAAAGAGGCACATATCTTATTGGCTGGGACAATATCATGCCGGAATTTAATCTGCCTCTTAATTTTGGACGCGCACTTACCAGCCTTTGGCAGGAATACCGCGGCCTTGGACTCGTTGATGGCATGGCTCACACAGCAAATCTTCTCCACACAGTATATATTTGGATTCTTTCAATTTTTCTTCCTCAATCTGTTTTAAGATATTCCTATATCCACCTTACTCATCTTATTGGAGGAATCGCATTCTTTTTTCTCGCAAAGAAAATCAAAAATAATGAAAAGGCTGCCTTCCTTGGAAGCATTTTTTATATGTTTAATCTGGGTATTATACAAATGTATTTTGCACCTCTTGAAGTATTTGCGACACACTTTGCCACCCTTCCCCTTATTGCACTTCTTATTTATAAAGCACTCAATCAGCCTAATAAAAAACATTTTGCTTTTCTTTTTTTTGGCGTGGTGCTTACAACCCCACAGAGTTTCGTTCCAACAGTTTTTATTGCATCATGTGTATTATTTTTCTTTCTTTTAGCAACAAGTTTTATTTCTCATACAGAAAGAAGAAACATTCTATTTGTTATCCTTATCCTGTTTTGTGGGAACGGATTTTGGCTTTTTCCATACCTATATAGCGCCATCTATACACCAAGAATAATTGCCAACACCAGAATTAACGAATTCTCATCCGATGAAATCTTCTATCGAAACCAGGCTAGAGGCGACATAACAAGCGTTGCTTTCCTCAAAGGATTTATGGTGGATAGTATCGAATATGACGTAAAAAGCCACAAATATATCTTTTTTATGGATACCTGGAAAATCCATCAAGCAACAATACTTTATAACATTTCATTTTTAATAATTATTGGTGTAACTCTTTTTGGAGTTATTAATGGAGTAAAACAACGAAATATTACACTCCTGCCATACCACCTTACGCTCCTTACTGCATTTTTCTTTTTGGCAAACAATACACCAATCATTGGATCCCTAAACACCATGCTTCGAACATATTTTCCTTTGTTTGGTGAAGCATTTAGGTTTCCCTTTACTAAGTTTATCACTCTTTTTGCGTTTTGTTTTTCCATATTTTTTGCCTATGGCATCGCATCTATTTCCGAACTCTTGAAACATATACAAAAATCTGAAAAGCCTGTTTTTCTTATTGCCTTGAGTATTATCTTTTGTGTTGCCTATCCAGCATTCTTTGGAAACTTTACTTCTCCTTTACTTAGATTAAAAGTGCCAAACGACTACAATCTCACCTTTAACTACTTAAAAACACAAAATCCAAACTCACGTATAGCACTTCTCCCTGCATACACATTTTGGAATTGGCAATACCGAGACTGGGGACACCGAGGATCAGGTTTTCTATGGTATGGCATACAGCAGCCATTGATCAAGCGTGCTTTTGACCCATGGAGTAATTACAACGAGCAATTATATAATGAGCTTTCCTACGCAACAGAAACGGAAAATAAAATACTAATGGATAATGTGTTAGATAAATATGATATTGGCTTATTATTACTTGATCAACACATAATTAATATTACATCAAATCAACTTATTAATTACCCAAGAATTAAAAAATTTCTGGGGACCAATCCTCGTATCAAAGAAAAAAAAGTCCTTGGCAAGATTATTATCTATGAGATATCTAAACCAAATCCACCTGTTTACTCCTTGTCTGAAAAAACACCAAAAATTCCTTCAGGCATATTCTTTAATAATACCGATGTCATATTCACTAACGAAAGAAATTACATTCAAGACACAAAAAATCCAAATATTGATTATCCCTTCTCATCTCTTTATACCGAGAGACTACAAAAAGATATTCCATTTAAAACACAAAATACTAATGTACACCTTATTCTATCTAAAAAAATCAACAATTTACCAAAAAATGACAACTACGTTATCGAGCTCCCATCGCTTTTTGCTCATGAATTTCTCATTCCTGTAAGCATTACAAACCGAAATAATATTATCCAATTAACCCCTTTATATCCAAAAATCAGCATAGATAATAAAGAGATACCTGTTAATTCCTTACCTATCAACATCCCATCCAGTATTCAAAATCCAAAAAGTATTACATTCCAAGATGTCAATTTTACAGTATCACTGTCTGAAAATAACAAAAAAAGCTACCTCTTAAATAAATATCCAAATATCTTAAAAATAAGCAATGGAAGACTTGAAGAAACTATTATCATCGACACAAAAAATATTGCAACTGACCCACTAATTGTCAGTCTAGAAAAAATCCCCGAATCTATTACAGTTGCTGTAGAAAAATTTGCTAACCCATTTAACCAAGAGAATATAATCGACAAAAAATTGTACTCATTAAAAACATCAACACAAAATAGTGTCCTACATCCTTTTTCAGATAATTTTGCCTCTGTTGCCATAGATCCCCAAACAAACGGCATCACACTTTCAGCAAAAACAGATGCCCAAGAATTAACATTCTATAAAGATAGTCTTTTCCATCAGGCATCATATTTACTCCTTATTACAACTACTTATAAATCAGGGTTGCCAATAAATTTTTCTGTCGATAATCCTTTTGAAAATAAACTGGAACTAGAAACAAGATTATCTAAAGAAGAAAACGAAAATATCATAATACTTCCCC
>CAZIZQ010000006.1:24646-33418 GCA_964544105.1 uncultured Gammaproteobacteria bacterium
GGGTTATGGATTTCATTTTGTAGTAAAATCAGTCGGGAAAGAAATTGCCCAATCGACAATTAATAGTATTGACCTTTTCCCTATTCCAGCTGAGACGGTTAAAAACATAAAAATATCGGCAAAAACTATTATACATTCATCTTCTGAAAAGATACCGGTAAAGTTTCAAAAACTATCTACATTTTTTTATGATGTGGGTCCTTCCTCAAAAAACCAACATATAGTTTTATCACAAACATACCAAACTGGCTGGAAAGCCTACGAAATTCAGAATTCAGAATTCAGAATTCAGAATTGGATAAAAACTGCCCTCCCCTTTCTCTTTGGCACAGAAATAAAAGACCATGTTTTAGTAAATAACTGGGCCAACGGCTGGCTTCTTCCTAACGACAACCCACAACCCAACACCTACAGCCTTGTTATTGTCTTCTTACCTCAATATTTGGAATATTTTGGATTTATATTACTTATTGGTATGTTTATGTGGTTTTCTATTCCGTGGTTAAGAGAGGCAATAGGTAGAATTCGAAGAGTAAGCAGCTTGATCCAAAAGGATCGTTGAGAAGGTGTGAGGCTAATAGCCTGTTTTATGAGGTTTTCACCCCACACCTTCTCGAGTTTTGATCGTTCCCATATTTCCTATATCAGGAGGTCCGCGAAGTGCGGTGTCCATGCCTTACGGCTTGAAGAAAACAACCTTCACCTGTTCAAACCCCGCCTTGCGGAAGAGGTTCTCTAGGCTCATGGTTGCTGACTGCATAGCCTGGTCGGGAAAACCCATCTTAACAGCTTCCCTGCCAATCTCCTCGGAAGCTTTCACCCCCAAAGAGTTGTACATGTCTGCCGTAGCGGGAATGAGCCCGCCACCTTCGATGAATCGGCTCTTGGCCAACGAAGGCTCGCAGCCAAGATTATAAGGCTCAATCACCCTAACGATGACCGAGCGGCCAGATATAGAAGCCTGAAGCGGATGCTTCTTGTAGTCGATGCCGAATCGGCAATCGGCCACAGCCAGCATGGTCCGCTTTGTCTTCAGGGTACCGAAGAGGTATGATTCTTCCCCCTCGATAACCGAGGTAACGACAGACCTGACATAACTGGTCTCATCCGTCAGCTTCATCTCCGAGAGAGAGAAAGCCACCGGAGTCGTCTTCGTTCCGCCCGAGCTACCCATCTGGTAACCCAAAAACAAAGTAGCCGCAGCGACAATAGCCGCAGCGACAATGCCAATACCAAGTCTGATCATAAAATTCTTCCTTCCTGACTATACCTCTCACAGGGAACGATCCCGGTAGAAACTCACCCGTTAAGCGTGTTTTACCAAGCTTTTGGCTAACACTCCGTACAGGCTTCTGCCGGTATTTATCCCTATGAGATATTAATAAATGTTAACGTGCAATGAGTAAAATAAACTATTTTAGCCTTGGCATTATACCACTTCCAAGACTATTTGTCAAGTACTATAGGTTAGGATATTGACAGCCTATGTATGTTTATGTACAATGCTTTTATGATTTAGTACTGCCTCCCAATAGCACTCTGCCCGTTCTTCAAAAAATTCAGGAGAACTCTCATTAATTTTTATGAACCAAAGCCAACCATTTGTATCTATTCTTTTACCTGTATGCAACCAGGCACAATTCTTGCGTGACTGCCTAGCAAGTCTTACTAACCAATCGTACTCAAATATCGAAATAATAGCCATAGATGATGCCTCTAAAGACGACTCATACAAAATTCTTAAAACCTACAAAAATAACGATAAGCGTATTCGGGTATTCAAAAATATAAAGCGCTATGGTATAGCAGTTAGCCTTAACCGAGCTCTAAAAAGAGCAAAGGGCAACTTTATTGCCTTTATGAATGCCAACGATGTAGCAACTAGGGACCGAATTAATCGTCAGGTAAGACACCTGCTTGCCAATCCGGAAATTGCAGCTATAGGGACCCAAACTGCTGTACTTACCGAAACCAACAAGAAAAAAGCAACAGAAACATTCCCAAATGACAACGAAAATGTTGTTCAGGGACTTCTTCCCGGCACATCAATGCAATTTGAAACAGCCATGATCAACAAGCAAATTCTCCCCAAAGACCTTCTAACTTTTCGTCATAACGACTACCCCATGGTTTTTTCTGACCTATTTGCCAAGCTTCCTTCATATGGAAATATTGTAAATTTGCCATGGATTCTATATTTGCGCAGAATAACCAATAAATCAAACAGCGTTACTCCAAATTTTTCCCAGCTGGCTAAGCTATGGATAAATTCTTTTGCTAACCACGACTACCGTTTCCCCATCCGCACCATCTTTACTCCCCTCGCCCGATAGCCCAAAACTTCTCCCAAAGTTATCCACATTTTTTTCTTAATATATTTTATCCTGTCATAGCAGCCTAATCGTCTATGATTTTGCTATAAGCTATACGCTATTTTCTATACGCTTTAATATAGGTTGACCCTATTGACAAGGTGTGATAAAATACATTTAGACATGAAAATACAACTGCTCCTCCATAAATTTACCCACCTTTTCGCGGCAAAAAAACAAAAACGGGCCAGTCTTTTTAGTGGCGACTACAAACAAGCAGTTCTTATTAAAGAAGGTAGAAAACAATTTAAGGCACTGTTGAGTAAGGGCCTCACAGTACCTGTTGTACTATTATAAGGGCTAGGGCAAAAAACAAGAGCATCGCTTTCGTTACACTAGAAATGATGAATACTCTGGTACGACAAGCAATGCTCTTTCGAAAATCGACATGTTGTCCTGTAGGCAGGAAAAAAAACTACATGTCTAGTATACGTTGATATCAAATACCCTATTTCTTGTCAAGAAAAAACAATGAGGCCAAAAATTATCGTTTATCTTGACAGAAAAGCATTTTTCACACAATAAATTTCTAAAAGTTCGTAAGGTTCGATGAGGTGAAAGAGTTGTGGAAGGTCGAGCGGAGCGAGATCCCATAAAAATTTAGTTCGTATCCTCCGGTGAGGTGAAAGAGTTGGGCAGGCTCTTTCATCTCTCTGGATTGTAAGAGCAAATTTTTATGGGGCTCTTTCATCTCTTCTAACTTTAGGAGATTAGATCTTCTTGGCAAACAATATCCGTCCTGCTGCAGTCTGTATTACCCGAGAAACCACTACATTGACCTCTTTATCTGTGTCCCCTGCACCGTGCTCGACCACCACCATTGTCCCATCGTCCAGGTATCCTACACCCTGTGTAACGTCTTTCCCCACATGCAATATCTTCATATGAATCGACTCTCCCGGCACAGCAGTTACTTTTAAGGCATGGGCTAGGCCATTAATGTTTATTGCTACAACTCCCTGGATACTTGCCTTTTTCTCCAAATTATAGTCGCAGGTGATAATCCTCCCTTTATATTTTTTGGCAGTTGATATCAAAATCTCATCCACCTCGCGCTTTTTCTTGGCATCCTCCTCGCTTGGAACCACCACAACTTTTATACCTTTCATTTTCTTCAAACTTTCAAGCATTTCCAACCCCTTCCTGCCCCGCTCGTGCCGTACCGCATCTTGGGAATCGGCAATGTGTTTTAATTCCCACAAAATATCAGATGGCATGGCAAAAGTGTCGGTAAGAAGACCCAAACGCACTACTTCAAAAATCCGGCCGTCAATAATTGCCGAGGTATCCAAAAAAATAGCCCGCTCAATGGTTTTTAATTTATTGTTTTTTGATTTCTTTTTCCGCGCCGGCATTAAATAGGCCATCCTTCGCACCACAAGACCGGCAATCTGGTCTGCCAATGTGCCCAAAAAACGTTGTGGCATGCCCAATGTCCCAACCACTGGTTCTTTTTTTATTTGCTCTTGATCCATAAAATAAAACTCAAAGTTCAAAAGTCAAAACTCAAAACTAAAACGTAAAGCTCAAAAGTTTTAAGCTTTGAACTATAGCTTTGCACTTTGAGATTTGCGCTTTGAGCTATGCTGTTATTTTCCCACTAATTCTAACACCTGTTTTATCGAACTATAGTGAGCTGAACTAATAATCTGTGTAAACCCTAGTTTCTTTGCTTCTTTGATCCGTTTTTCAAGAAGGGGCACCGGACGCAACTCTCCCAAAAGCCCGACCTCGGCAATACCAATTATTTTTGCCAATGCGATATTTCTCAAACTCGAGTATATGGCAAGACAAATTGCCGCGTCAACTGCCGGATCAATCACTTTTATTCCTCCCGCCACATTAACAAACACATCGGTTGTATCCAATGGCAGCTGACAATGTTTTTGGAGCACTGCCAAAAGCAGCTCGAGTCGCCGGGAATCAACACCCGACGCAACCCGTCTCGGAAAAGGCAATTTTGATGATATAACAAGCGCTTGTATTTCAATAAGAAACGTTCTAGTCCCTTCCAGTATAACTGTTGTTACCGATCCCGGGGCTCCGGTTGTCTTATTTGTTAAAAAAATTTGTTCAGCGTTATTTATCTCTTCCATCCCCATTTCACTCATTAAAAATATGCCTACCTCATCCACCGGGCCAAATCTATTCTTCAGACTTCGCAAAATTCGTGTCTGGGTGGTCTTTTCTCCTTCCAAAAAGAGCAATGTATCAACCATATGAGACAACACCATCGGCCCTGCCACCATTCCCTCTTTGGTTACGTGACCGACAATAATAATGGGAATGTTGTTCGATTTTGCCATTCTAATCAACTGGGACGTGGCATATCGCACTTGCGAAACAGCCCCAGACAAGGCATCAATATTTTCTGACGCAATGGTTTGAATAGAGTCGACAATAACAAGTTTTGGCTTAATACTTTGGATCTGTTCGATAATCATATCGGTGTCAGTTGATGATAACAATAAAAGACCAGAATCTTTGGAGGACAATCTATTTGCCCGCATTTTTACCTGCTGCTCTGACTCCTCGGCAGAAATATAGAGTACATTAGGTAAATTTAGTGCTATTTGTAAAAGAAGTGTAGATTTTCCAATTCCCGGATCCCCTGCTACCAGCGTTACCGACCCCAAAACAATTCCCCCACCCAACACAGCATCCATTTCTGCAAAGCCAGTCGATATCCTACTCTTCTCATCAGAAATAATTTCAGAAAGACTCTTAGGCTTAAGATCTACTTTTCTTGAATTCTGAATTCTGAATTCTGAATTATGAATTTCTTTTAAGGAGTTCCACGCCCCGCATTCCGGACACTTCCCCATCCACTGCGGTGTATCATAACCACATTCTTGGCACACAAAACTTACTGTAGCCTTTTTCATCTATAACCAATTGGTTTTTCCTTGAGTACCGGAATAAGCAAAATCTTGTGACGTCTACTATCTATTTCTGCTACCGTTGCCTCAATTTCTTGCCCTGCTTCATAACTGCCTGTTGGTGGAATTTTTTCTTTGCGAATAAACCCCTCTATATTTTCTCCTGTTTCCACATCAGCAACAGTTACCGTTACGCCGGTATTAAGCACTTTTATAACCGTGGCTTTTACCTTTTTATCAACAGGATAACGCTTACTGATTACCGTAAATGGATCCTCTGTTAATCGTTTTAAAGAAAGGTCAACACGTTTTGTTTCTCCATCGATACGGACAACCGACAGTTCCAATTCTTGCCCAACAGCAAACATACCAATCAGGTCTTCTGTACGCTCCCAGGCTATTTCAGAAATATGCACTAAGCCATCAAGCTCGATATCGCCCTTTGCAACAGAAACAAAAAGTCCAAATGTGGTAATTGCCGAAATAGTACCCTTTACTTTATCGCCAATTTTTATTCCTTTTATAGCTTTGGCAAATGACTCATCGGTTACCGGGCGACGCTGGGAAAAAACCACCTTGTGGTCTTTTCGATTAATCTCTATCACATATGCCGGAATCTTTTTACCCACCAACTCTTGTGGGTTTTCTGCAAAAGTTGTCTGGGAATTAGGAATAAACCCCGAAACATACTCTGATGTTTCAACCACTAACCCGCCTTTTGTTGATTCTTGCACCAATACCTCAATCTGCTCCAGTTTTTCCTGTTTTTTGGTAATAACATCCCACAATTTGTTATCCATAAACCGGCGAAGAGACACAACCGGGTTTCCTGTATCGGACTCTGGAGACAAAACCATCACATCAACTGTGTCCCCCACATGTAATGTATTTAGGAAGTTACGCAAAATACCCTTGTCTTTTTCAAAAACAATTGCTTCTGCCTTGGCATTGATATCAATCAAAATTTCTGAAGGGGTAAGTTTGGTAATTACGCCCTTGATGTTATCCCACTTGTTAAAGGTATTAAAAGAGGTTTTGGAGCGTTTCATCAGCTCCGCCATGGAAGTAGCTTTAGAAGAATTAGTTGCTATGTTTTGTGTCTTCAATCATGTACTCCACCTTTCTTTTATTAAAGTATCACTAGTATACTCCTTTTTCTAGAATTTTACAAACACCCAAAAATCTTTTCTAAAGTAATTTCACTAGATCTTCTACTGTCATATCTGTTTGGCGGAGAATTGATCGGAGTGTCCCTTGAGGAATTGGCTTTGGATGAACTGCAACTTGTGTCCATCTGCCATCAAGGTGGGAAAGACGAAAATGACTGCCTCTTTTACCAACAACTTTAAATCCTAATTTTTCTAAAGCAGCAATCAGTTGTTTTCCTTTAACATTTCGTGGCAGCTTGCTCATTTACGCAAAAGAAATTTTTATACCTGCTGGAATGCTGATTTTTGTCGATGTAATAAATTGTTCTTCAACATGATCAACAGGAACATCTTTTCCTTCTTTTGCTAATGATGCAACTGCTAATTCGATACCGTCTTTAATACTTACTAAAACATCTTCTACACTATCTCCATAATCTGAAATACCAAGTGATGGACAAGAAGCAACATAGACAGTAGATCCATCTTCATATTTCTCTTTTTCAATAATGATACGATAATTCAATACATTTTTTTCCATAGAAGCAGTATACAAGATAAGAAACTTTATAACAAGTTTTGAGGCTAATTTGAGGATGAATTTTGAAGAAAAAAATCTCCTGGCAATGACCTATTGTCCCAATGCACCGTACGGCGCATAGTATCGTAAGCGCTAAAGCGTTTCACGACTCTGTTCGGAATGGCCCGCTTCGCCGAATTGCTCCAGCGAGGCGAGAAAGAGGTGGTACCACTTCGCTCCAATTACCAAGAGATTCTTTTCTTCAAAAGTAAATGTACAAATTAGCTCCTTAAAAGTGAAGAGAACAAAGCGCCTTAAAATAACTACATTCGACCATTAGTACGGGTAGGCTTAACACGTTACCGTGCTTCCACCGCCCGCCTATCAACCTCGTGATCTTCGAGGGGTCTTCTCCCCCGCCAGAGGCGGGGAAATGAGATCTAATCTTGGAGTCTGCTTCCCACTTAGATGCTTTCAGCGGTTATCAGGAAGGAATATAGCTACCCAGCGTTGCCCGTAAAGGTACAACTGGCACACCAGGGATTCCCTCATCCCAGTCCTCTCGTCATTTCGTTTACTTAGATCACTCTAAGGATCAGACTATATCTTCACCCCGAGCTAAGCTCGGGGGCTGGCATATAATGAAAGGCTTAGATTTCGGATTACTCCGATGCACCTTCCATATAAGTCGTTACGGGGGCATTTTCTAAAGTATTTCTCTGCGAGGAAAAATAATTATAATCTCGCATTTTTTGAATCCATACAGCAATATCTTGTTTTGATAACAATTTTTGCTGTAATTGCGGAATCAATGTGAGTAACAATTCAACTTGTCTTTTCTTAAGTCGTATGTATGGCGCAAGCACTATCAGTACTTCGAATACTCTCTTAAATCCTTCTATGCGTAATTCGCATATATGATCATTCCGAGTATAAACATACCCACAACCAAGTACTGCTGAATCCATTCAATGTCGCTACGATATCTATTATCTTGATAAAAACAAATGACTGTTTTTACTCGAAAGATATCTTTGCCACGGTTCCTGCGATGCAATTGAAGCATAATACTTCCATCACCATCTAAAAATCCAGCAATATATGCAAAATCAAGTTTATTCACTTTAGAAAAGTCTTCCCACGGTATTACCCTTTGACTGTATATGAATTTAGTATAGGACTAAACCTAAATTCAAATCAATAGGGTTTCACCGTTATTAGCCAAATACCTTACTACATTACTGTGGTAAGGAGCAATTGCTTACTAGGGACGACCCTCCTCAAATCTCAAACGGTTGTCCAGGATAGAGACCGACAATTATGTTACACTCGCCTAAGGCGAGGATGCAATATTTCTATTACACTCTACATATCGCTATGCAGTTCGGACTATATCATGCCCGCCATAGGCGGACTCTAACGTATAGTCTCTGAGGCGCTAAGAAAGAAGTGCTTCTTTTGAATATCGCTTATTTGTTACTCTTTTCGTAGTAAAAACAAGATTCACAATTTCTGTAAATCCATCTTTTTGCAAGTGTTTTTTCTGTTCTACTCTATTAAGAACTCCACAGAAAATTTTAAAATCTTGCATTTTTGATGTATGTAGTTGATATTTCTTGAAAAAAGGTACTACCTTTTCTTTTAAATCTTTCCTGTCTTTGACTAGTAAAATCCAAGATTTATCTTTTGGATTTTTTTCGTGATTAGGTTTTAAGTAACCACAACCAAGTCTTTTTTGAAAGATCTCAAGAACATTTTTACCTCCTGGATTTTGGCTTACATGAAATTCAGTAATGACTTGCCATTTCATTGGCAAATCTTCTCTTTTGCTAAATCCCACATAAAAACACCCT
>CAZIZQ010000007.1:0-31290 GCA_964544105.1 uncultured Gammaproteobacteria bacterium
AATGTGGTGGTTAATGGTTGGTCTTTTTCCTTAAACATTTTGTGGATTCGTTCTTTCATTTCGCTGGCTGCTTTGTTTGTGAAGGTGATTGCTACAATATGTAAGGGATCAACTCCATTTTCGATAAGATGAAGAATTTTGTATGTAATAACACGAGTCTTGCCACTGCCTGCGCCTGCCAAGACAATCATTGGTCCATGGGTTTGTAAAACTGCTGCTTTTTGTTCGGCATTAAGGTCATTGAGAAAATCTTTCTGCATGCGTATAATAATACCATGAAACGGCTTTTTATTGTTGCTAATTGGAAATCGAATAAAACCTTACAGCAAACCGAAGCGTGGTTTGCTGAATTTTCTCCGCCAGCTGGCGGATTTCAATTTTCAAACAAAGAGGTTATTATTTGTCCGCCGTTCACGCTCCTTCCTAATCTTAAATCTTATCTCTTAAATCATAAATCTGCCGTAAGGCTTGGGGCGCAGGATATTTCGCCGTTTGATGAAGGTGCTTATACGGGCGAGGTTAATGGGACGCAGATTAAAGAGTTTGCAGATTACGTTATTATCGGCCATTCAGAAAGACGAAAACACTTCGGAGAAACAAACGAAGTAGTAGAAAATAAAATTATTCAGGCAATTAAAAATAATTTGACTCCAATTATTTGTGTATCTTCATTAACTCAAATCTCAAAACTCAAATCTCAAAACTACAGCTCAAAACTCAAAAATATGGGGAAGACGATGATTATTGCGTACGAGCCGTTGTTTGCTATTGGGTCGGGAAAGCCTGATACTCCGGAAAACGCAAACAATATGGCAAAAAAAATAAAAGAAATTATAAATGTGCCGGTTATATATGGAGGAAGTGTAACTGACAAGAATGTTTTGTCGTTTACCAGTATGCCTAATATAGACGGCGTCCTGCCAGGAAAAGCAAGTCTTGATCCGCAAGTTTTTATATCACTTATTGTCAATGCGTAAGTTTTTTTACCTTTTTATTGGGTTTTTATTGTTGTTTGTCGTTGTTAAGACAACCCCTCTTGCCGCAAAATTTTCTTCGGTTTTTTTCCAGTTCTTTTTTACAAAAGATATTATTTTGAAAAAGATAGACAATCAGGTAAATATATTAATTCTAGGTATTGGCGGTGGAAAACATGAAGGCCCAGACCTTACCGATACAATTATTTTTGCCAGCATTGATGAAAAACAAAATAAATTATCGCTTATTTCCATTCCCCGTGATTTATGGGTACCTGACCTATTGGCTAAAATAAATACCGCATACGCCTTTGGAAATGAAAAAGAAAAGGGAGGGGGAATTACTTTAGCAAGAGCAGCTATTTCTAAAATTGTCGGAAAGCCAATACAGTACGTTGTTGTAATTAATTTTGATGGATTTGTAGAGGCAGTTTCTTTAGTTGGAGGACTTGATATACAGGTAGATAGTACGTTGGATGATCCATACTATCCTATTGAAGGAGAAGCAGATAATGCCTGTGATCATTCCCCGGAAGATATAGAGACATTTACTTCTACTGCCTCGGCAGAGACAGACCTGTGGGATTTTTTCCCCTGCCGGTACGAGCATGTCCGTTTTGATAAGGGATTACAGCATATGGATGGTATCGATGCGTTAAAATTTGTTAGGTCTCGTCATGCGGTGAGTGAAGAGGGTACAGATTTTGCCAGAAGCAAACGTCAGACAAAAGTAATTGCCGCATTCAAAGAAAAATTATTTTCTGCGAAAACATTATTAAATCCAATAAAACTGCTTTCTCTGTATGACTCGTTTAGCAAAAATATAGATACAGATATTACCAGAGACGAAATAGACGATTTTTTAAGACTGACACAAAAAATGAAAAACATAACAATACAAAGTGATGTTTTAGACAGCGGTGATGAGGAAAAAAGTAGAGCAGGTCTTCTTATGCATCCAGATATTTCCGAAACGTATAAAAATCAATGGGTGCTTATTCCTCGGGTCGGGCACGATAACTTTTCCGAAATACAGGCGCATATCTCATGCATTCTCTTAAAAGAACCTTCGTTGTGTCCTGTTAAATAGAATCAATTTTATAAATTGATGTGTTGCCGTTTTTATATACACGCTTTCCCAATTTTAGGAATTTGTCCTCACTCAAAAGTGAATATTTTTGTCGTTCTAGGTCGCCAATAAAAACATACGATACGTCATGCTTTTTTAATAATAGTTTTGTTTTTGTGATATCTTTTGTTTCGTACAGTGTTTTAATCTCTTCAATACGAGGTGATGGAATGTCATAGCTGCCCCGCCAAAGCCATTCGTGTACAGTCCATCCTAGAAGTGTTGGAAGTCCTGTGTGAGTTGATATTCGCGCAAAGTCAGTATATGAATCTCCTTGTGCTTCTAAGATTATTGGTTGGCCTTTAATATTTTTATTTATCCAAGAAATTGCTTCATAATCTGTTGGATATATCTTTTTAAGATATGCGGTACCATCAAGACCATAGTAGGTCGATAGATTTCCATAGTAGGACGTTGTAGCAAAGTAGGGATATACTGATACCAGTAATAACCCAATACTACCAATAACCCAATAACCCAATTTCCAATGTCCACCTCCGAGGAGTCCATTCGGCCACCTCGGAGGTGTTATGAAATGACTTATCCGAGGTGAAATTAAGCGAAGAATAATATATCCCGAAGATATTGAGAGCATAATAAATGCTTGGTATCCAAGTTTAAACATGGTGTTTGCTCGGTAATGAGCAGGATAAATATCTTTGGCATAGATAAATTCAGGAATAATAAGAAGAAGAGTTGAAAGAAAGATTAATATAAGAATAAAAATATCAGGTTTCATAATGTCATTCTGAGCAAAGCGAAGAATCTTATTGGAACCAAGATCCTTCAGTCTTTTTGATTTCAGGATGACATTTCTAAAAAGAAAAACGATAAACGAAATAATCCAAAAATAAAAAAATCCATGCAGGATAAAAAGTTGCCAAATAGGGGAATGTTGGCAATGGTCTTTTTCAAAAAGTAAGGGGCCAAGTTTACCTATATCTGTTAAAAAATTAGGAGCACACAAAACGCCAATACCGGAAACAAAGGGTTTGAAGTTAAGCGAGAAAGGAAGAGAGAAGATGAAAAAACCAACAAGAATTAGCGTATAGCGTTTAGCGTATAGTGTATAGTTTTTGGAACGAAAAGCAAGATAGAAAAATATAAAAAATGTTAGTAATCCATAAATGATGCCGTCCCAGGCATTAGTCATATACATGATTGCAAGTAGGAAGCTCAAAGCGCAAATCTCAAAGCGCAAAGCTATTAACTTAAAACTAAAAAGTTTTGCGTTTTGCGTTGTAGTTTTGACTTTTGAGTTTTGACTTTTGAGTTCATGAGACTGCTCTTTTTGCTTGAAGATCATTGATAATAAAAGTGCTATCGTAAGTAGCACAAACGGTATATCTAAAACGTGTCCATGGAGGTCAGAAACGACAAATGAATACATAGGGAATTCATGGATGGTGTTATGAATAAAACGGGTTGCATTTGGGTACCAATAGTTATTGGGAAACGTTTCGGGTGACAACGCAAGTTGCCAAGGAGGAACTGGATTTTCGTTAGTATAGGGTTTAAAAAAGGTATAGATGGTATGAAGATTACCGGCAAAGGAAACAAGAAAGGCAGTCAATAGACCGCAAATGATCCACCTCGGAAGAGTCGCCAAGCGCCACCTCCGAGGTGACCGAATAGTCTCCTTGGAGGTAAACGATGATATAAGATTAGCTCCAATAGAAAACGAGCAGGTAAAGGTAAAGGCAAAAATTGTTGCGACCATAAGATTGTAAGTGATCTGCGATGGAATGAAAGATGTTTTTGTTAACACAGCTATTACAAGATGGCCAAAATAGTAATAGTTAATAGAAAGAGGGGTAAACCACATATCATAAGGCGGAAAGTACTCACTTCGTAAAATTGAACTAATAAATCCATAGTCCATGTATTTTTCTAGACCATGAATATCTGGTTGAAATCCTCGTATATATGACCAAAATATTATGGCAGTAAGAAAAATAATTTCTTCAAAAAGAAAGATACGTATTGTTGATTGAGTATATTTTTTCAGAAAACGTATGTTGATTACAATAAATAAAATTGAAATAAAAAAGATTGTTGATAATGTGAAGGGGAGAATCTTTAGGGTTCCAAAAACAAAAACAGCATAGCTAATAAATGCAATACCAATTATTTTTGAAAAAATATAGCCGCGATCTAAAAAAGCAGAAAAAATAAGAGTAGTAAAGGGAAGAAAAATAATCCCGATTAAAAAAAATACAATCCACCATTGTAAAACAAACAATAAATCTGTAATCATTTGAGCATATCTGAAAGTTTTGTAATTCCAAAAAGATTCTTTTTTAATAAACCATTATATTTATTATTGAACCAAAAAAATTTTGTATTTGAATTTTTGGTTAGCAGGTATTTTAATAAATCAAGGTCATCATCAACATAATGATGAATATTGAGTTTTTTAATAACCCTCTCTTTAAAAAAATGTGGTTGCTCATCTTCAAAATTAAAAAATAACCCATCAAATGTTTTTTCGAGTTCATGTTTTTTAATAAGATATTCTGTTTTTCTTTTTAGAAAGCCAAAACGACTTGATATGAGGTAGTGTTTGTGTTGCTTCTTTTGAGCTAATTTTTTAATGAATAAAATATTTTCATTAATTGGTGGACGTAAAAGATGGTGGTGTGTAAGAAGACGAAAAAATTGTTCTGGTTTTGATGGAATTTTATATTTTAGTAATCCATTATTTTTTGCTTTATATAATTTATCAATCAATATACCCGGAATAAGTGGGGGGTAGTTAATAAAAACTTTATCAAAATCAAATCCTAGATTCATACTAATTTTTTAACGAGGTTTAAGACTTTAAAATTCCACCCAACTCGGTGGCCAATACCCACTTTTCCTAAAATCTCGTTTCTATGTTTTTCGTACCATTTGTAATTTTCCAACAGTAGGTCTTTATTTGATTTTTTGGGATGCCAATTGAGTAGTTTTTCTGCTTTGTTAATTGATACATATGAAGGTACTGCAATTGTTTTATAGTGCCAGGCTGCAATTGGAGAAAGATTAAGTTTTTCAAAAACTCCTAATATAATTTGAGATGGTAAGACTGGAAATCCAAAAATTTTAGATTTCGATTTAGCATAGGTAATAATTGCTCCCAAATTACTTTGCCAAGACCCAAATTCTTTGGCACCTATATTAAAAATTTCGTTTTTAACTCTGTTCTGCAGAGTTTTTTCTATGGCATCGGTAAGATCGGAAACTGCCAATAGCTGATAAGGATTGCTTCCATCTCCAAGTAAAAAAACTTTTTGTCCGGTGTATATTGCTTCAAACCATAGTTGAAAAACACCAAGTCGTTCGGGGCCAAGGAATGTTTTTGGCCTCAAAATGTTTATTGGCAACCCTTTTTTCATATAGTCAAAACAGAGTTTTTCACCTTCAATTTTTGATTCTCCATAAAAACCAATTGGATCAAGCGGCGCATCTTCCATTTCCGGTAAGTATTTTGGAACACCATAAACAGCAGTCGAGGAAATAAAGACAAGACGTTTTATTTTATTTTTTAGGCTAGCGTTTAGTACATTTTCTGTGCCGTCAACGTTAATGCTAAAAATAATTGTTTTTGAATTTTGAATAGGTAATGCTGCAGCAGTATGTACAACATAGTGGTTTCCTTTTATCGCCTGGTTAACAATTTCTGCATCTCGAATATCTCCCAAAACAACATCTACTTTTCCAATTAAATCTTTAGCATCTAACTTATTTAAATCAAACAACGTTACTTGATACCCGTCCTTTAGTAATTTTCTGGCAAGGTGTACTCCTAAAAATCCAGTACCGCCTGTTATTAATACTTTTTTTGTCATAGTGGCTATTGTACTATGTTTGTTTTCGTTTGAAAATGATCACTTTTGGGTGGTCGTAGACGGTGAAGGATTCATCAGAGGATGAATCATCAAGCGTAAAGCGTAAAGGATAAAGCGTAAAGGTTGGTAACACTGAAAATTCGGCGGCTTTTTGAAATCCTAAAGAGCCATTAAAAAGATTTTTGTAATACTCTGCTGTTTGTGTATAACAGCGACCAACAGGAAGTTTTTGACAATTTGTCATTTTTTGTAGAGGAGTATACAAACGATTTGACGCAATGATTATATAATCGGTTTGCTGTAGGTTTTGGTTAATTGTTTCCCATTTTTGGGTAGTATCTGGATCGTAAAGCGGCAAGTAAACAACTTTATAATTTTGCTGTCCAGAAAGTGGCAGTCCATCATCCCAGTGTTCGAGAGCAATAGTTTTTCCTGATGGAATGTTTTGATTTATCCAATTTGTTGCCTGTACTCGAGTATTGGGTTGAGAGTAAATGTATATAAAGGATAAAGGCCAGGCCAAAAGTATTATAAATAAGATCCCGAATCCGCCAGCTGGCGGACGGGATGACAAAAGACGGTACAACAATACTGCGGCGAAGAGGCAGAGAAGTGGGTAGAGGGGGAGCATATAGCGCATAAAGCCGATGGCGAAATTGCCGACAACCAAAAAGTAGATCCAAAAGAAAGATAAAATAATGAGTTCCTGTTTCCACTTTTTGTCCACCTCGAAGGAGTCGAAAGTCTGATGCTTTCGCCACCATCCGAGGTGTTTAGCTAAGCGGAAAGTAATATATAAAACTCCTAAAAATGAGAAAGTTGCAACGATTGGACCAAGGCCAAAAAGGAAAATATTTTTTAATTCATACCAATAAGGAATTTTGCCAACGTATTGGAGTGTGTATGGAAATGTGAAGGCATCGTATGTCATTTGGCGCTGCTGCAGTTGTTGTTGCCAAAAGGTACTAAAATCTATTAGGGCGTATGGTTCGAAGATTATAAATGTTATAACGGTTATAATCATTATAATTGTTATATCGATAAAAAGTCTTTTTAGAAATTTTGAAATATGTGGAAACCAGATATGCGGACGGTGAGGATTTTTAATAAAAACAAGAAGAAAATCAACAGCAATCGCTATGCCGATAGATGCAATTAAAACAAGAGCGCTTGTTTTTGTAGCAAGTGAAAGTCCAAAAAAAATACCAACCAAGAAAGCATTTCTAAATGATGATTTTTCATAAAATATTATTAATCTATAAAGTGTGAGTAAAACAAAAAATGTTAAAAGAGTATCAACAGCGTAGAAATGAGATAATTGGATGGGTAAAACACTAATTGCATAAAAAAACGATGTTATAAGTGCTACATTTTTATTAAATATTTTTTTTGCGAGAAAGAAAAGAACAACAAGGGTTCCAATATCAAAAATTGCAGATATAAATCTCCCAAGAAGATTAATTTTGTCATAGGTTGCGTATGTTGTATCGACAATGCTGGCAATATTTCCAGCTGTCTTTAAGAAATAAATTGGAAAGCTGCCATAGGCAAAAAAATGTGGGTTCCAGGTACTTTGTACAGAAAAAAATTCAGCTATTGTTTTTGGAAATTGTAATGGAGTGGTAAACATAACAATTGCCCGTTCATCTGGGTGGAGATGAAATCCCTGATCCCAGTTTAATCCATATACTCGAAATAATGCTGCGATTAGAATAATAAAAATAAAAAGAGAATTAGTTTTCAAAGATTTTTTCATATTCGTCTCTTGGCAATATTTTGGTCTTTTTAAATACTCTAATTACCGGATGGTCAAAAACACTCCATGTTTCTTCTGCGTTTTCATCGGGGAACTCCAGAGAAAATATCGTTGGATAAGAATAAAATTCTTTTATTTGTGTATATCCAAGTTTTCCGGCAAAGAGCATATCGTAAAAATGAGCAGTTTTTGGAAATTGCTTTCTTGCTCGTTGATGATTCATAAAAACTCTTCTGCTTTGTACAATAAAATAATCAGCATCATATAATTCATCAATAACTTTTTGGCGTGAGGTGTAATCGTAGTCTAAATTATAGAAATCAAGTGATATTTTTTTGTAATTACCGCTTAAGGGAAGATCAATCATATTGCCCCCTTCTACAAGAATAGTTGAGGTTTGTATCACATGCTCAATAAGCCAACTCGACGCTGTAATGCGAACATCTGGGTTTTTGTATATCGAAAAAAAAGCAGATGTCCAAAAGACAGTTGTTAATATAGTAATAAAGGTTAATGCGTATGATACGTGTTTCCATTTTTTTTGTATCTTCCAAAGGAAAAATGCAGAAAAAATTGCAAAAAATGGAAAAGTTGGCGCGATAAATCTGGTCCATTTAGCAAAAAGAAATGTATTTGGGATAAAAATAGCAAGAAAAGCAATTATAAAAATAAAGTATTTTTTGTCTTTAAGATGTAAAAGGCTGAAAAAAAATCCTCCAATTCCTGTAATAAACAGAGGTAGTCCTAGAGCGTAAGGGAAAATTTTTTCTAACTGAAAAAAAATTGGGATTGTGTTAATAAATTGCCTTGTATAAAAAACAGGGATTTTGCCGATTGCCAAACTTCCCTCATATTCTAAATTACTTCGGAATGCGGGGGAGTCAAGAAATATATAAGGCGCAACAATAGCAAGTGTAACAGTAATAGTGATTAAGCTTATTAGTTTGTTTCGGAATCTAACTATGCTTGTTATTAAAGGCAACAAAAAAACAAGAGAGCTTATTTTTACCCCAAGAGAAAAGCCAAGAAAAATAGATGCAAGGATAATATATTTAATTTTGTTGTGTTGTAAAAAATATAATAGAAAAAGAAGTGAGGTAAAGAGGAAAAAAATAAGATTAGATTCAGGAGTTGTAAAATGAGCCTGTTGGATAAGTCCTGGGGTAATTGTCACTAAAAACGCTGCAAGAAGAGAAAAAGGTTTGTCTAAAAAGAAACGACTTATTTTATAAACGACTAATATGGTTAGCGTTGAAAAAAAAGCAGAGTAAAGACGGCCTATTAAGAATGTATTAAGTATTAAGTATATAGTATTCAATATTTGAAGTAGTTCTTGAGTGAAGTAGATTAAATAAATAGTTGCTGTGCCGTAGGAAAAAAAGTGCGGGTGCATTTGGTTGGGGAATGATAATTGATTTACCGAAGCAACAATGTGGTATTCATCAGGATGGGTAAATAACCCATTTCCCCAATCGAGTTTATAGAATCGAAGAAAGGCACCAATTAATATAATAAAAATTAATATATAAAGGGATTTATTCTTTTTCAATTCAGACATATCTACTTCTTCGGAGGAATCGTAAGGACAAAAACCCAGTGATTATAACACCTAAAGCAGAAACAGCCAGGGCAAGGAATGAGGAATTACCAGGAGGCTCTATAGGAGGGAATATTTGCGTTACTGGTGTTGGGGTGCTTGTTGGTATTATTGTTGCGGTTGGAAATGGTGTTGGAGTACTGGTAATTTTTGGTGTACTTGTTGGGTTTGGTGTAAGGGTTGCCGAAAGAGTTGCAGATTGCCCAACTTGTGAACCTTGGGCATAAACAGTAAAAGATTGGGTGATTGTTTTAAGAATTCCAAATTGATCTCGGGTTTTTATGGTAACAGTGTGTTCTCCAGGGGAAAGGGGTTCTTTGGGACGAAAAGTCCATACTCCATTTCTATCTGCAACAACTTCTGTTTTTATTTTTTCGTCAGAATGTATTTCAATTGTTACATGTGCGCTTGGCGAAGCAACTCCTCTAAAGAGGGGTTTGAGATCTGTTAATGAATCATCCTTTTTAGGGTTGGTGATTTGGGGTGTTTTTATTGCCGATGGACTAGCCACAAGATCTGGAAAACCTATTCCCATAGATGCGCCAGCAGAAGCAATAGGTGTAGTATTAACAGTAAAATCATAAGTCTTTGAAAGAATAATTGATGGTACCGGGTTTGCTTGATCTGCTCTAAGTGTGACATTTGACTGCGCGTTTTGCCCTACGACTAGCATGGTAATTTGTGTTTCTGGAGTAATTGTTAGGTAGTTGTTAAGTGTTTTATCACGGATATTTTGTAATGAGATATCGTATTTGGAATTTTTATCTACTTTTGCAGAAAGCGTTTGTGAGTCTTTTGTAGCAATATAGACAATTGCTTCTTGTGGTGTCTCGCTTTCTGGGTTGGGAAAGAGAATAGTTCCAGTGACGCGTCTTGATTCCTTTGATGGTTCCGAGATGTTGGGTGCGGTCATAATAGCAAATGGTTTTCCGTTGTCGAGGAAGGTTGTTTCACCATTAACAATTTGGAATAAATATTGTGTTTGGGGAGAAAGATTTTTTACTGTCATCATATGGACATTTTTTGGTGTAACAGTATTATTATCGTTTGAGTCGTCGTTTACAGTGTTTTCCATTTTTTCTGTTGATCCATACGCAATAGTGCCAAGAACAGAGCCTGGGGTTGTATATGAGATAGTAAATGATGTCGGGGTGATATTACTAATTCGTATGTTTTGTGGGATTTCTAAAGTCGATGCGCGGCTTATAAACGGTACTCCTTTTTGAGTAAAAAATGACGTTGTAGCAATACCAATAAGAATAAACGTTATGCCTAGAAGGGTAGGTATTTTTTTTTCCCAAATTGTTTTTCTCATGGTGTTTTTGATGCAGACTCTGTCGATTGTTTTGTAGCAGAAGATGTAGCTATAGTTGGCGTTGGATTTGTATTGATTTCGAAAACAGGTGATATTTTATTTCTTTTTTTGATTTCATCAATTGTTTTTTTATCGAATGTTGGCGTGATTGGCGTAATTTGAATACTGGTTGCTTCGGGAATTGTTGAAGTTTTCGCGTTGTGGTAAATATTAAAACCAATCCAGAAAACAACAAGAGTAAATCCAGAAATCATTATAAATAATAAATCTTTTTTATTCATGGTTTAAAGTATGCTTTTCCTTGAAGGCTCAGTTGTAAATTATCTTTTTCTCTAACATCTCCAAAAGAGATATTGCTAATTGAGACAATTCTTTCAAAATTAGTAAGAGAAGAGAGAAATGTTGTTAGATTATCCTGCGTCCCTTTTAAATCAAGGGCAAATTCAAAAGAACCATAACTCTCTTGCTTTTTTGTTTGTTTTGAAAGCTCAACTTGGAAAATTTGTAAGCGAGTAATACTAATGCCGTTAGTTTTGGCAATGCCTTGAAGTTGAGCTGTAAAAAGAGGCACAGTTGGTTTTTCTGGAATAGCTGTTAGTACTGTTGTTTGTAAAACTTCTTTTAATTGAGTATATTCAATTTGTAGTTTGTTGAGACTTGATATTTTTTCCTGCAATTTTTCTTCGACAAATTGACTATCTGAGAGTTGTTTTTGGAGGTGAACGATGGTTGTGATTGTTGGATTAATAGCAAAGATGCCAAAGAGTGAAAGTGCCCCAAGAGTTAACAGAATCGTTGAAAACTTTTGTGCTTTTTCTTCTTTAAGAAAGGGTGCGAAGGTTTTGTATAATTTTTCTAGCTCTTTATTGGTTGTTGGTTTCATTTACTTTCTCCTTTTTTTATTTTTGTTGTAGCGGTAATACTTACAATAATTATCGCATTTGTTCTTTTGCTTTCGATCTTGTCTATGCTTACAGATTGAATTTTGGGGTTTTCTCGTAGTGTATTTACAAAATTTGTTAATGTTGAGACCGATTGAACATTGGCATTAATTCTTACTTGGTTTTCGGATAGAAATAAGTTGTTAAATGTAATATCTGGAGATGAAAAATTAATAATATCGGTAAAAAGCGTAACTGTTTGTTTTCCGGCATTAGTAATTTCTGATGCTGCCGTTAAACGATCCTGTAAGTTTCTAAATGTGTCTTCGCTATTTTTAAGTAGTTTAACAAGTGTTTGTTTCTGCACAATTTTATCGTTGAGGTCAATAAGCTGCTGGTCAAGAGAAAACCTATACAGGAATGCAGAGAGTGCAATTGCTTCTGTGGTAATAACAACGACTCTTCCAACAACAAGCGCCCATTTTATAAAACGATCAAGGAAGTTTTTATTCTTATTTCTAAATAAGTTGATAGTAGGTTTTATGGATGCCATAGCTTATTTAAGTCTATGGTAATTTTTATGGTTTGTCAAAGCTGAAAAGGGGTTATTTTTTTGGTTTTGTCACAAGTTTTGCAAGCCGTGATTTTATTCTACTTGCTTTATTTTTATGCAGAATATTTCGCTTTATTGCTTTATCCACAATACTTACTGCTTCACGAATTATTTTTTCGCCTGGATTTTTCGTCGCTTTTTTAATAACTTCCTTTAGCTTGTTTTTCCTTTCTTGGTTTTGGGCGGTTCGTTTTTTATCTTTCCGCAGTTTCTTCTTTGCTGATTTTATTATTGGCATGAAGGTATTTTACCATGTTATACTGTAAAAAACAATAAAACCATGACAAGGACTATATTTCAAAAAGGGTTGTCACTTCTTTTGCGTAGGCAAACAAATATACTTTCTGCAGCGTTTATGATAATGGCAACGGTTATAATCTCACAAGTATTAGGTCTTATCAGGCAGAGACTCCTATTTTCTGTTTTTGGTGCTTCAAATACGGTTGGTGTATATCTTGCTGCTAATAGACTTCCTGATCTATTGTTTCAGGTGATTATTGCAGGTGCGTTATATTCTGCATTTATACCTGTTTTTTCAGATTTTTTGGTAAAAGGAAAGGAAGAAGAAGGTTATAAAATGGCTTCTGCACTTTTGATGATTGGTTCTGTTATTTTTGTTTTTTTTTCAATTATTTTATTTATTTTTGCTCCTATTTTTGTTCAATTTATTAATCTTGGATCTCAATTTTCTCCTGATCAAATGTCACTTATGGTAAGTCTAATGAGAGTAATAATTTTTTCCCAAATTCTTTTTATTGTAGGTACTTTTTTTTCAGCACTGCTTCAGTCGTATAGTCATTTTTTTATTCCCGGGATTGCTGCTGCTATGTATAACTTAGGAATAATTTTTGGTATTATTGTGTTTTCAAATAGCGTTGGAATATTTGCTCCTGCATACGGATCTTTAATTGGATCACTACTTTTTATTTTTGTTCAGCTGCCGATGGTAAAAAAAATTGGATTTAAATTTTTACCATCACTAAAAATAAAAACAGCAGGAGTATTAGACGTAATACACTTGATGTGGCCCAGAGTTCTAACAAATGCAGTGTTTCAGTTGGGTTCGCTTGCTACTTTAGCTTTGGTTTCGTTCATTTCAAATCCTGGGAGAAATTACGCAATTTTAGATGTGGCGCAAACACTTGCTTTTGCTCCGGTAAGTCTTATTGGTCAAGCAATTGCACAGGCTGCCTTTCCTGTTTTGTCTCGAGAAAGAGAAAGATTTGGGGAGTTTAAAGTTACATTTATTACTAGTTTTGCTCAAATGCTCTATCTAGTTTTGCCTATTTCGGTTCTCCTTTTAGTTTTGCGTATTCCTGTTGTTAGACTGGTATTCGGATCAGGACAATTTGACTGGGATGCGACTGTGCTAGCTGGGCGAATCCTTGCTTTTTTTTCTTTTGGTATTTTTGCTCAAGCGTTAATACATCTTGTTTCTCGTGGGTTTTATGCACTTCATGATACAAGAATACCTCTTATAGTTGGAACTATTACCACAGGTATTATGGTTTGTCTCGGGTCGGTTTTTATTTTGTTTTATAATTTAGGAGTTGAAAGTATTGCTTTTGCCTACACAATTTCCGGTATAATTAATTTAATAATCTTATTTTTATTGTTAGATAAAAAAATTGGCGGTTTTGGAAAAAAAGCATTAATTGTTCCATTTTCTAAAATTTTTATTGCATCGGTTTTTACTGCAGTTGCTTTATATATACCAATAAAATTGCTTGATCAACTGGTTTTTGATACCACAAAAACCATTAATTTGTTTGTTTTAACCGGAATTTCCAGCATTGCGGGACTTACTATTTATTTGTTAGTGACGTGGTTATTAAATGTAAAAGAGGCAATATCGTTTGTTTTTCTTTTTAAGAGAATAGGTAATTGGCGAGAAATTTTACGCACATCAGATGAGCCCATTGATGCTACCCGATTTAACCCGTGATATACTACGTTGATGCAATCAAATACTCGTAACTTTGCCATTATTGCCCATGTCGACCATGGAAAATCAACTCTTTCAGATCGATTTTTGGAAATGTGCCATACGGTATCAAAGGAAAAAATGAAGCCGCAGTTGTTAGATTCTTTAGCGCTAGAGAGAGAGCGAGGAATAACTATAAAGCTGGCCCCTGTCCAAATGAACTATACGCTAAATACTATTAATTATACACTGAATATGATAGATACACCCGGGCATGTAGATTTTTCTTATGAAGTGTCCCGGGCCCTGGCTGCGGTTGAGGGGGCGATTCTTTTGATTGATGCAACTCAAGGTATTCAAGCCCAGACTCTTTCTCATGGACTGGCTGCATTGGCGCAAAATCTGCGTCTTATTCCCGTTATCAACAAAATTGATTTAGCAAATGCGGATATTGAAAACTGTAAAAAACAATTTATAGAAACCTTTGGTTTTGATGAAAATGAAATTATTTTAGCCTCTGGAAAGTCTGGTATTGGCATTACTGAAATTATTCAGGCTTTGGTTGATCGGGTCCCTCCGCCCACTGTTGCTGTTGAAAAGCCTTTAAGGGCATTAATTTTTGACTCTTTTTTTGATGCGTACAAAGGAGTAATTGCCCAGGTAAAAATTGTCGACGGGATGGTGCCAGAGCAGGGTAAAGAAATACGATTTCTTGGAACAGGAGCAAGGGGAGAAGTTTTAGAAAAAGGGTATTTTTCTCCAACACTCAAGCCTGCCGAAACACTTGTCTCGGGGGAAATAGGGTATATTGCAACAGGCATAAAAGAGCCGGACCGGGTGCATGTTGGGGATACCATATCGGTTAGTGATGTTTCTGCACTGCCTGGATATAAAGAAGTAAAGCCGATGGTGTATGTGGGGTTGTATCCAATTGACCAGTCGGAGTTTCATAATCTTAAAGATGTGTTAGGAAAGTTTAGATTGACAGATCCGGCTTTTTCTTATGCCTTAGAACATTCTGCAGCTTTAGGTGCTGGTTTTCGGTGTGGTTTTTTAGGACTTCTTCATGCAGAAGTTGTACAGCAGCGATTATCTGAAGAGTTTGGGATGGATTTGTTGGCAACTACGCCGTCTGTAGAATATCTCATTGGAGATCAAAAAATTACCAGTCCGGTCGATCTTGATCCAACGTCCAACGAAGGATTGCAGGAGCCATGGGTATCGGTGCAGATTTTTAGCCCAAAAATCTATATTGGTAATATTATGGAGCAAATGGCTCAAAAGCGCGGTGTTTTTCAAAATCAAAAGTTTTTTGGTTCGTCTGTTGAACTTCAATATATTATGCCGTTATCCGAGATGATTACAGATTTTTATGATAACTTAAAGTCTGTTTCGTCTGGTTTTGCTTCGCTTGATTGGGAATTTTTAGAATTTAGGCCAGTTGATGCGGTTAGAATAGATTTTTTAGTTGGCGGAGAAAAAGTGGATGCGTTATCGACTATCGTTGTCAGGCATAAAGCAGAAGGGGTGGGGCGAAAATTAGTTGAAAAACTTAAAGACGTTTTGCCACGACAAAACTTTGAGATTGCCATTCAAGCGGCAATTGGTGGAAAAATTATTGCCCGTGAAACAGTGTCTGCGTATAGAAAAGACGTGCTAAAGAAAATGTCGGGGGGAGACCGAACCAGAAAAGACAAGCTTTTGGAAAAACAAAAAAAGGGAAAGAAAAAAATGAAGATGGTTGGGCGAGTAGAAATACCACAAGAAGCCTTTTTAAGCATTCTGAAATCCTAGAGGGCGAAGAAGGCAAGCGCGCCAACAATAGTAAGTACTGCTCCTACTGCCCCAATGCCAAGAATGGTGTTTCCTGGTCCTGGAGGAGTTTCAAATGTTTTCTGGGGAAGCGGTGTTGGTGTTTCGGTTGGTGCTTGGGCAATAATGGTTGGCGTTGCGTTAGTTGATGCGCTGCCGGCACTACCTGTTGGTTCTGCTGTCACTGTAATAGTTTGTGTACAGAATGATCCTGCAGCGCTTAATCCACCTTTATTGTCGGTTAGTGTTGCTTTTGCCGTAAAGGTTGCTGGGTTGTTATAGGTATGAGATACGGCAACGCTAACAGATCGTGTGCCGATACCACCGCCGGTAGTAATGGTTTGTACCGGGCCATCACCAAAATCAAAAGTAACGTTACTTATTGTATCGGTTGGGTCAGGGTCATTTCCATTTGCAGTAAAGGTAATAGAGAATGGCGCAGGACCAGATGTAGCTCTGTCAACATTTAAGCCTGTGCAGAGGGGAATTTGATTGGGAGTGGTTGTTGTATTTGGTGTTTGAGTAGGCGCAGTTGTTGTACTTGGTTGTGGAGATCCTGGAATTGGTGTTGCTGTTGCTGTTGGGCCTGCTGCAGATGCAATTTGAATAAGCGCTGGCTGCATAGAGGAAAGTACGTTAACCTCAGGATCTATCGTGGATGTAGCATTTGATTTGATGGAATCAAAGGTAACATTCGTGCCTGTTGTTTGGGCAAGTGCCTTAAAGGTGATTGTTGCGATTTTTGTTTTTTGAGAAATTGCTTTTAAGGCATCGGTGCCCACGGTTAGAGTAATCGAAGCATTTCCCGGTGTATATGAGGCATCAACGAGTGGTTGGGTAAAGCCTTGCTGTGCGGTTGCACTTATGGGGGTCATTACAAGTCCAAGGCCAGTACCTTGACTTGGGTCAGCGGTAAGAATTGCCTGGTCGTAATCTACACTTATTGTTGCAACAACAATGTTATTTTTATTTGATGGATCAAGATAGATATCAAGGGGGATAGTGTCACCGATATTCTTTTGGACAGGAGTTGTCGATGTAAGGCAGGTACTGCTGCCAGGAAGAGCAAAACAAAGAATGGTGGCCTGTTCTGCTTTTGATTGGGTTTGTGTTTGAGATTGGAGAAAAAAGACAGTTATTGGTATTACCGCAAGCAGTACGGCAAGAAAACCGATAACGAGGAGTTTTTTCCACGTAAAAAAAGACATAAGTTATCTTTATCGTATAAGATAGTATGAGAGGGTGTCAAGGTGGATTTTGGGGTATTGACAAAAAAAACTTCATGCGGTATAAATTAGCAGTCACTAATTGTTAGTGATATTTTTTCGATAAATTTACACATATGGCAAGTAAAACAAAAATAGACATACAACCACTTTTTGATAATGTCCTTATCCGCCCAATGGACGCGGAAACAAAAACTGCCAGCGGCATTATATTGCCAGACAGTGCAAAAGAAAAACCACAAATTGGAATAGTTAAAGCTGCAGGTCGCGGAAAAACAGATAAAGATGGAAAACATATCCCTATGGTGGTAAAAGTTGGAGACAAGGTCATGTACAAAAAATGGGGTGGAAATGAAATTAAAGTTGCAGGCGAAGAGTGGACATTGGTAAGTCAAGATGATATATTAGCGATCGTTTCATAAAAAAGCTATGGCAAAACAAATAAAATTTGGAGAAGAGGCAAGACAATCATTAGTACGAGGTGTTAATATTTTGGCAAAGGCAGTTGTCACCACTTTAGGGCCAAAAGGCCGAAATGTCGCACTCGATAAAAAATGGGGAGCTCCAAATGTGATCCACGATGGAGTGTCGGTAGCAAAAGAAATAGAGCTGGAAGATGCCTTTGAAAACATGGGTGCTCAGCTCGTTAAGGAAGCAGCTTCAAAAACAAATGATGTTGCCGGAGACGGTACAACCACAGCAACACTTCTTGCTCAATCTATTGTAAATAATGGGTTTAAAAATGTTACTGCAGGTGCAAACCCAATGATCTTAAAAGTTGGCATGGAAAAAGCAGTAGCCGTTGTCGTTGCAGAAGTAAAGAAAATGGCCAAGACAGTAAAAGATACCGATGTGGCAAAAGTTGCCACAATATCTGCCCAGGACGAAAAAATCGGCAGCCTTATCGCTGATGCCTTGGCTAAGGTGGGTAAAGATGGTGTGGTTACTGTTGAAGAAGGAAAAGGTCTTGAATTGTCTGTTGATTATAAAGAAGGTATGGAATTTGATAAAGGGTATGCCTCGCCATATTTTGTTACTAATGCCGACAAGATGGAAGCAGAAATGGAAAGCCCATATATCCTTATTACCGATAAAAAGATTTCGGCCCTTAATGAATTACTCCCCTTCCTCGAAAGTTTAGTAAAGGTTTCTAAGAATTTGGTAATTATTGCAGATGAAATCGAAGGCGAAGCCTTGGCAACATTGGTTGTTAACAAACTTCGCGGCACTTTTAATGCTTTGGCAATCAAAGCACCAGGATTTGGTGATAGACGAAAAGAAATGCTTGAAGATATTGCAATTATCACTGGTGGTACGGTAATTTCGGAAGATACCGGACGAAAGTTTGAAAGCGTTACTCTTGAAGATTGTGGTCGGGCGGATAAAGTATGGGCAGATAAAGAAAACACCCGAATTATTGGCGGTAAAGGCGACAAAAAAGCATTGCAAGCCAGAATTGCACAGATTAGGCGGGCGATTGATACCTCAACATCTGATTTTGACCGCGAGAAGCTCCAAGAGAGGTTAGCAAAGTTAGCAGGTGGAGTGGCAGTTATTAATGTAGGAGCAGCAACTGAAGTTGAAATGAAAGATAAAAAAGAACGGGTAAACGATGCTGTTGCTGCAACCAAGGCCGCTCTTGAAGAAGGTATTGTTGCCGGCGGTGGCGTGGCTCTTCTTCGTACACGAAAAGCGCTTGCTAAATTAAAGGATTCTCTGCAGAATGATGACGAAAAAACAGGTATTGATATATTATATAAAGCTTTATCCGAGCCAGTTAGATGGATTGCCAAAAATGCAGGAGCAGATGAAGGATGGGTAATGAAAAAGGTTGAAGAAGCAGAAAAAGATGGCTATGGATTTAATGCTATGACCATGGAATTTGGTTCTATGATTGCCTCGGGCATTGTTGATCCGGCAAAGGTTACCCGAAGCGCCGTGCAAAATGCAGTTAGTATTGGCATGATGATTTTAACAACAGAAGCTCTTATTACCGATCTCCCGGAAAAAGAGAAAGCACCAGCTATGCCACCGGGTGGAATGGGCGGTATGGGTGGAATGGACTATTGAGGTTGCTTAAGGTGACCGAAATCCGCCGAAGCTTTGGCGAAGGAGGACTAAAAACAAAAAAGAATTTTGCCCCGTTAAACGGGGTTTTTTATTGTCAAATAAGATCGGCTATGGTATAGTAAAAAAACTTCTATGCTCAAGAAAGTGTTGTTGTTTCTTTTACCTCTTCTTCTTGCTGTTATTGCATTTGTGTTGTTCGTTTTATTTCTTAATAAAGATACAGAAAAAGGGGCATTACAAGTTACGGCTAGTCCTAAAAGCGCAGTCTTTCTTAACGGTAAGTTAATTGGGGAAACCCCTCTATGCAAATGTGAAGGTGAGGATATGCTCTGGGTCGGAAATTATGCAGTTAGGCTAGTTCCCAAAGAAGGTGATCTTCCGCCCTACGAAGAACATATTAAGATTGGATCTTCAGTACTTACAGTAGTGGATCGGATTTTTGGCAATGGAGGACTTGGAGAGGGAAAAGTTATCACGCTTGATCCCCTTTCTGATCCTACTGCAGTCGAATTATCGATTGTGTCTTTTCCGGAAGATATCACAGTTTTTGCGGATAACAATGAGATAGGAAAAACACCCTTAAAAATAACAACTCTTACTGCGTCTGACCACGAGCTTCGTTTGGTAAAAGAGGGATACAGAGAAAAGAAGATTCGTATAAAACTGATTTCAGGTTATAGGTTAACACTGGTGGCAACTTTAGGGATAATACTTGATTTACAAACAAAAACTGCCACGGCTACGCCGTCTGCCGCTGTCGAGCTAATTGCTTCATCATCTGCAATTCCAACAACTACAAAAGTGGTAATACTTAATACGCCAACAGGATTTTTGCGAGTGCGAGACAGCGGGTCGTTATCGGGGAAAGAAATTGGCCGGGTAAACCCAGGGGAGGTTTACGATCTTATTGAAGAAAAAACGGGATGGTTTTCTATCGCTTTATCGGATGGAAAAGTTGGGTGGATAAGCAGCACCTACGCCAAGAAACAGTAAATATGATTTAGTGGCAAGGTGGCGTATCTGTTCCACCTCTAAGGTGGAAAGGACTATAACTATAAACTAGACGATAGGTTACCTCACTTCACTTGAGGTTAGAGTTATCCACCAAAAAGGTAAATGGTGGCAACGACAAGGATTGCCCAGATGATAACGGTGGCTAAGAGTGGTTTGTCAGACAGTAGCACTTTTTCGGGGCTTTCCCCCTCGTGCTTTTCGTAAATGTCTTGCAGGTACCGCATTAGTCCATAAACAACTGGAAAGATAGTAATCATCAGCCATTTACGTTGAAAAAATGCCGGCAGGAATTGGGGCAAAAGAAATCCAAATGTTGGTTTAAATCCTGAAGAGCTTTCTAGAAATGTAAACAGAGAATAAGTAATGAAAGTTGAGGTGGCAAACATTGATGCATAAACATCTAGTAATCGTTCGGAATAATGAGAGAGCGATTTCCGGACTGCCTTTTTTTGGTCGTCTGCATATTGGGATATAAGAGTAAGTTCTGACCTGCGTTTTCCAATAGCTAAAAAGAGTGATATGGAAATAGTTGTTAATAAAAGCCAAACAGAAATGTGCAGGCCTGTGGCAAATTCACCGGCATAAACCCGAAGCATATATCCGGCTGCCAGAGCTAAGATATCGATAATAGCAATGTGCTTTAAGATAAGAGAGTAACATAGTTGTAATATAAGATAAATAATAGTAAGGATAAAAAATCCGTTTCCAATAAAAGCGCTAATATATAAAGATATTATAGTAAGGATTGCTGCAAGTCCTAGGGCATATCTAATGGTTAAAGTTTTATTTGCCAACGGGCGAAATTTTTTGAATGGGTGCAGCCTATCTTTTTCTATATCGGAAATATCGTTCATAATATAAATTGCAGAAGATAGACCGCAAAAAACAAGGAATCCCCATATGGCATGCTGGAGAAGGTTTATATCAAATAGTCCCCCATTAAAAGTGATTGCGGCAAAGATTGCTAAGTTTTTAATCCATTGGCGGGGACGTAAGAGTTTAAGCGTGTTGTAGGTTTTTTTTCTCATGTGTTCTTCTCATCCATATTTGCAGGGTGAGAATGATAGCCAAAACAACAATTGCTATCATTGTCATTGCGAACAGTTTGCCACGACTCGAAAGCAAGAGCGAGACCAGACCAAATATAGCAGAAACTGTCCAGTAAAACAACGCAATCTTACGCTGTCCCAATCCTATCTGTAGCAGTAGGTGGTGCAGGTGTTTGTTGTCGTGCCAAAAAGGAGAGTGTCCGCTGGCAATCCGCCGTACAATCGTAAATGCTCCGTCAATAAACGGGATTGCCATAACCATTGCTGCTGTTGCAAGTTTGACTCCAGATAGAATTGCTACAACTGCAAGCAACATATAAAGACTAGTGGCGCCATAGCCTGGGAAAATTTTGGCCGGATAAAAGTTAAATAGCAAAAATCCAACGGCAGACCCGGCGAGAATAAACGATAATGTTGCGGCAATTAGAGTGTTTGGATCGTCAAGCGGAAAACGAAGACTCAATAGGCCAATAACTACAGCCGAAATAGCAACCACTCCGGGCATTTGTCCATCAACTCCAGTACTCCAATTGATCATGTTGATAACCCAAACAATCCAGATAATAGCAGCAATATTTCCCAGGTTTATAAACGGCAGGAGAGGGAAAATATACGTATCAAGATGTAGTATTCCCCCCATAGGATTGGTAATAAAAGGTATACTTGCTCCTGCCATAGTAATAAGCACAGCGCAAATAATGTTTACCCCAAACCGTACATATGGAGAAATATCCAGTTTATCATCTAGCACACCAACGACAAGAGAAAGAAATCCCGCCAGGAACAAAGTTATTACCATATTGTTAAAAGGAAGAAAAAATAGGCTGGCCATAACAATACCTATAAATATAGGGATACTACCTGCTCGAGGAATAGGTTTTGTATGCAGAATGGCCGGGTGTTTATGTTTTTTTGGGTCGTCTAGAATGCCTAGTTTTTTAATGATTGGTAATAGTAGTGCTGTGGTGCAGGCGGTTGTAACAAATGCAATTAAAAAAGGGAGTACTGTGATGTAGTAATTCATACTATATAAGTATTAGTACTGTTCGAACCATAAGCAGCAACGCAAAAAGGGTTATTAAAAAATTTGTAAGGCTTACAAGCCTGGTAATAAGTGGTATTTCGGATGAAAAAAATATGACTATACCTGTATTGCCAATAACAATAGCGCAAACAATGCCAAATGGAATAAATAATTGCATTTTTGTCGCTAGTCTTGCTTCTCCCCAAGGCACTTGATTAAAAAGTGGAACAACAGGGGGAAGTTTTTGATACATAACAAGTAAAAAAATAACGTAAAAAACAAGCATTGCAAAAACGGAAATAAAACTTGCTAAAACAATATTGTCTGCAAAGAGTTTTTTAAAACGCGCGTTCATAGACGGTAGCACCATACATAGAAATTTTTTCTGTATATCCTAGAATCGCAAATGGAAAATTTTGGTTTTCGCTTGCGACAACGTAGCGTGGCCTGTTTTTTTCAAAAGCTGCTTTTGTTTCTGCGACTGATTCATTAGAAGCCGTAATGTGATAGGCAACAATATACCGTCCCTGCGGTAGTCTATTAATTAGCGTGTAGAGTTGTCCGTTGTTTCCCCAAATGAAAACACCGTCGTCTTTTTTAAGATGTGTGTTTAGATACCAGGCGAGGGCGTAATCGCGTGGTGTTTTGGAATCGAAAAACGCCTGATAGGCAGAAACACTTTTTTCATTACGCATAAACGATAAATAGTTTGTGTAATAGCTAATGGTTTTAACATAGAATGAAAAATTACGATTCAGAAGAAAAATTGTGCCAATCAAAAGAGCGGTAAATAGTATTTTTTGTGTTTTTTGTTTTTCGGCAAGTGCCATTCCTGTTAGCAAACACAAACTAGGGAGTAATACAAGCACATAGTGAGTATACGGCCGTCCAGAAAAAAACGCGTTAAATATGGAAAAAGCAAACCAAAGCAGTACGAAAACATGCTGTTTTCCAAGCAGGTGACGTTTAAGAAAAAGGTTTAAGCAAAAAATAAAAAGTAATATAAGTTTTAAGACAAGGAGCCCTTGTGGAATGAAAAGTGTATTGCCATATCCAACATAGCCAACGTTTTGTCTAAAAGTTGCTGTTAGTAAATCAGAAAATGCGCCATGAAAAATAAAATAGATCGAGGTTAATACGATTGGAAGTAAAAATCCTGCGCCAAGTGAAATAATGCGTCTTGGGGAATAAAACAGGAGAAAAATGGTAAAAGCAGCAAGGTCAAAAACGGCCACAGCTTTAAAAAGAAAGGCAAAAGAGAGAAGAAGACCTGCGACAAATAACGAACGGTTCATATAAATTAAGAATCCACTCAAGATAATTGGGAAAAGCATAAAATTTTCTGCATTGGCAATATTTCCTTCAATAAACGGGATGGCAAAGAGTAATCCAAAAATAATTGTTGTAAAAAATAATATTTTTTCCTTTCCTTGAATAAGGTATTTTGCAAGTGCATGGAAAGAAAAAAGAGCAAGAAGTCCACAAAAAAGTGAAAATGCCCGTACAGAAAATTGATCTGATTGAAAGAGCGCATAAATAACGTACAAGAGTGGAGGTTTGTTATCCCAAATGTCTCTATATAGCAATCTTCCATTGTTTATTGCAGATCCAATTACCTGATAAATGCCCTCATCGCCATACCAGTAGGGTTCAAATAACGAAGGAAATCGAAGGAAGAAAAAGATAAGCGCAATACCAATAAGAAACCAACATTCTTTTGTTTTCTCAAACTGTTTTAATAGTCTCATGGGTTAAATTTTTTCAGTCACCTTGTATTCAAGACGTTTACCAAACATAAGTTGTGTGTGGGAAATAATTGCAGGCAGCGCGGAAAGAAAAAATCCAACAACCGGAAGTAGGATAAATTCAAGTGGGAAAAGGAATTGTCGGGTTGCCGAAACATTCGCCTGCTTTGGACGTTGACGGAAATCAATAACCATCATAATAAGTGTTGCTAAAAGACTAATGGTAAGAATAATACCTGCCATGCGTGGCAAATTATAGCCAAGGGTGGTCCTTGAAAATACAGGATTAACAAACGGCATAACATTTGCTGCAATAGTAATAATAAACCAATTTACCGGCCAGAGGAAGTGGTCAAGTAACACATGGTATAACATAAGCGTTTTTCGGAAAAATGGAACATTGGGGACAGTCAGCCACCAGGTAATAAAAAGCGGATCGTCCGACACTCCCCATGACCAACGTCGTTCTTGGTTGTACTTGTTTTTAAGGCTTTTTATGTACGTGGATGAAAGTGCGGCATCCATAGAGGTTTTTAAAAAAATTGGTTCTACCCAGGCATTGCCTTGGAGTCGATAAAACGCCTTAAAGAAAATTCGGTAATCTTCTGGAATTACGTCAGTATCCCAATAATCGATGTTTCGTAAAAGATTAAGAGATAATGAATAGGTTGAATTTGCCACAAGCCGGTCACCCTGGACTAACAGTGCCGTTCGCCACAGGCTGCCAAAGAAAGAAATAACCCGAATTGGCGCCGGTACCTTCCAAAAGTTGTTGTATGCCACATTTGCTGATTGCCAAAACACATTGTAGGGTTTTTTACACGTCAAAAATTTTGCGGTAAGATACGCAAAGTATTGGGGATCAAAAATAGAATCGGCATCAACCGATGAAATTGTCGCAAAGTTCTCGGTAATCACACCAGTCTCAACCCAAGTTTTATAGGCTTCTTTTCCGGCAAATGCCTGGTTGGAGGATTTGCCTTTTACTTCTCCAGGAAAATCTGGGTGGTATGTTGCTATCATATCGCCAAAGATAGGTTTGTACTCCTTAATAAGGATTTCTGCTTTTTCTCTTGCGTTTTCTTCTCGTTCTTCCATGCCTAATACGATAAAGAGTTTTTTTGTTTCGATAGTTTGATTTGCAATAGATACAAGTGTTTCCTTCATTTTTTCTATTCGCTCTTTGAAGTTTGGCATAACAATAATGTGGGTAACCTTGTCGAAGTTTTTATGTTTTTTTGCGTCTTCTATCCAGTTGTGTTGTTCGGCGGCAAGGATTTTTTTGGAAGCAAGAAATGCGGTAGCGACAAGAGAAAACGATTTATATAGCCAATATACGTCAAAAAATAAAATGGCATAGGCAACAATGTTTGGAAAAAGAAGAGATCCCCATAAAGGAAACAAGATAAGCGCCCAAGAGATACTTCCAGGAAGAATTTCGAGGACTCGGCGGGTTTTTATAGGATAACGTTGAAATAGTTTTTGAAAATAAATGGTCATAAATGGAATATCCTTTTTGCATTTTTAGTTGTTTGTTCGTCAACTTGCTTTTCGGTGATGCCTTTAATTTCGGCAATTTTCTTTCTTGTGATTATAGCATATTGCGGTTCGTTTCTGCTACCCCTATAGGGTATTGGGGTAAGGTAGGGGCTGTCGGTCTCAATGACAATTCTATCCAGCGGTGTGTACGAAGCTAGTTCGGAAAGGGTGGTTGTTTCTCCAGGGGCTAAACCTTTATAGGTTATATTGCCATCGAATCCAACACAAAAGTCTAAATCCAGTGCTTTTTGCAAAATTTCTATACTTCCGGCAAAACAATGAAACATGCCGGGATACGGATTTAAGAGATAAGATTTATGATTTAAGAGAATATCAATTATCTTTTTTCCGGCGTGGCGATTGTGGATTTGGAGTGGTAGTTTGAGCTTGTATGCAAGCTCGATCTGCTTAATAAAAATTTCTGCTTGTAATTTTGGGTCGGTAATACCATTAGACTGGTAACGGTAGTTATCCATGCCAATTTCGCCAATAGCCACCACCTTTTTGCTTGATTTTGCTATTTTCTCAAGTTCTTCAAGCCAGTTTGTACCGAGTTCGATTTTATCCGCGTGGTGTGGATGGACACCCACAATGGCATACATCTGTTCGTATTTTTCCGCCAGTTCCACAGCCTTCTGGCTGGAATCGAGTTTGGTGCCAACATTAATAATGGTGGTGACCCCAGCCTCAAACGCCCGTTTTGCAACCGGGTCGTAATCATTCTCATAGGCTTTGAAATTAAGGTGACAATGGACATCAATCATAGTTCGATTATACCCCTTTATTTGTTATTTTAGTCGAGGAAATAAGGCTTCTTTTGCGGTTATTTTTGGCCCTTTGAATTGCTCTTGTATTTTTTCTGCAGTTTTAGGGAGAAAGGGTGCTAGATTATAGGCAATTTCTTGTATTGATTTAGAAAACTTTTCTAATATTGGTTTTGCATCATTTTCATTTAAATCCCATGGTTTTGTTTCGTTTATCTTTTTGTCGACCTCAGTAATTAGAGACCAAATAAAGCTTAGGGCATCATTGAATTTATAATCCTGCAAACGATATTGAACTTCAACACGGAGGTTGAATGTTTTGGAGCTTTTTGAAGGTTTAATATTATTTTTTTCGCATAGTTTTGCCACGCGGGCAACTAAATTTCCCAGTCCATTTGCCAAATCGGCATTATAAACCTCTTTAAGTCTGTTTTCTGAAAAATCTCCGTCGTTGCCGGATGGGATTTCTCTAAGTAAATAATAACGAATGGCATCAACTCCATATTTTTCAATCATCTCGACTGGATCGATAACATTCCCTAAAGTTTTGGACATTTTTTGCCCATCAACGGTTAAGTAACCATGCACAAAGAGTTCTTTGGGAAGGTCAAGACCAGCGGATTTAAGAATTGCTGGCCAGTAAATAGCATGAAAGCGAATTATGCCTTTGCCGATAACCATTACATCTTGCGGAGCCCATTTTTTGTACTGTTTTTCATCCCACCCAAACCCAATACCGGTTTGGTAAATATTTAAGGCATCAAACCAGACATACAAAATCTGGTTTGGGTCATTTGGCACTGGAATTCCCCAACCACGTGCGCGTTCAATGCTTCTTGAGATTGAAAAATCCTCAAGGCCTCGTCTTGCAAATGCAAGTGCTTCGTTTTTGCGAATTTCTGGAGTAATTTTTAGTTTGCCATTTGTAATTAAATCTTTCAGGAATATTTGGTATTTAGAAAGTCTAAAAAAATAGTTTTCCTCAGATACCTCATCGAGTTTTCGACCGGGGTGCTCGAAGCACTCGCCTTTTTCATCCAGTTCGTCTTTGGCATAAAACGTTTCGCAGCCCACACAGTAAAGCCCAGTGTAGGATTTTTTATATATATCGCCATTTTTTTGGCATAATTCCCACAGTTTTTGAGACGAGGGAAAATGGTTTTTTTCGTCAGAACCTCTTTGCCAGACATCAAACTGCACGTTTAATTTTTTGATCACCTCTAAAAATTCACTGTTGTGCAAATCTGTAAATTCTTTTGGCGTTTTTCCTGCTTTTTCTGCAGCCTGGAAAATCTTCAGCGCGTTTTCATCAGCACCACATAAATACAAGACGTCATCGCCAATTATTTTATGATATCTACGAATGGTATCTGCATAGACAAATTCCTGGGCATGGCCAATGTGTGGTTTGGCATTGACATATGGAATAGCAGAAGTTAAATAAAATTTAGCCATGGTTGGATTCTAGCAGGAATAACCCTTATAAAACAAGCATATTCCACCTTAGAGGTGGAACAGATACGCCACCTTGGTATTTTTTGTTATTCCCGTTGGCTAAAGAAAAGTTCGATAGTTATGGATATCGCTATAACAAGAACAATAAAGAGCAAGTTTTTTAGCCCAAAAAAGCGAAGTAAAAAAATAGTGGTAATACAAAGGCCAACAAGTAGTCCTAGGCGATTACTCCTGGTAAGATAGCCAAAAAGAGAAAAATTGACAAGAAAAAGAAGGAGGAAAAAAAGAGGAATTGCAGGCAATTTATAATCTGTGATTGATTCGGTTGGGGAAAAAGAAAAAACTATATAGCCAAGCGCACCAAAAGACAAGATACTTAAAATCAAAAGCAAAAAAGACCGTTTCTTCCTCCGCATAAGATAAGTGTACTTCCAAATAAGACCCTTGACAACCATTGGCACTCGTGTTATATTACTGCTAATCTTCAATTTTATGCATGATTTAACACAAAGACAAATTCAGATTCTTCGAAGCATTATCGAAGAATATATCGAAACCGCAGAAGCTGTGGGGTCGGAAACTCTTGAAAAAAAACATAGCATTAGTGCATCCCCTGCCACTATTCGAAACGAAATGGTTAGACTTACCCAACTTGGATACCTAAAAAAACCTCACACATCGGCTGGCCGTATGCCTACCCCTGCTGCCATGAAGTTTTATGTAAAGCAGCTCATGAAAGAAAAAGATATGACTGTTGCAGAAGAAGTATCTGTTAAAGAAAAATTGTGGGATTACCGGGGAAAAGAGGAAAAATTTTTCCGAGAACTTACGAAGGCACTTGCCGATAGTACAAAAACCCTGGCTGTTGCCACTACCGAAGAGGGAGATTTTTACTGCGCGGGTTATGCCAATATTTTGGATATGCCGGAATTTTTTGATATTGATGTGACCAAAAGCCTTCTTTCGGCTATGGATGAGTGTGAATATTTTCAGGAGCTTTTTTCTAAAACAATGGGCATTGACGAAGAAGATGTTCATATTTTGATGGGCGAGGAATTAGGCCCAAAACTTATCGGCCCATATGGTTTTGTGGTAACACATTATGAAACAGCCCAGCATGGAGCAGGAGAAATAGCAGTTGTTGGGCCAACACGGCTTAACTATACGCGTATTGTTCCAACAGTTAGATATTTTGGAAATTTGGTTGAAGAAATAGCAACCGGATGGTAAGATAAAAATTCAAAGTTCAAAATGCAAAATTCAAAATTAAATGAACAGAAAGAAAAAAAAGAATCTAAGGAAACTGAGGAATTAAAGCAGAAAGTTTTAGATCTTGAAAACCAGGTAAAGCGAGTTTTGGCAGATTATCAGAATTTAGAAAAAAGAGTATCGGAACAGCGGAGAGAATTGATACTTGGTGCCAATAAAGATTTGCTCTTGAAAATTTTGCCTGTTTTAGATACACTAATACTTGCAAGCAAACATTCGCAGGATAAGAGTTTGCAAGTAAGTATTCAGCAGTTTTTGGGAGTTTTGGAAAGCGAAGGAGTAAGTAGAATTAAAACAGAAAATCAAGAGTTTAATCCAAATACAATGGAATGCATAGCTACATCGGAAGGAGAAGAAGGAAAAATAATAGAAGAAGCAAGAATAGGATACATGATAGGAGATAAAGTTTTGCGAGTAGCACAAGTTACAGTCGGAAAAGGAAAATAATATGGGGAAAATAATTGGAATTGATTTAGGCACAACAAATTCATGCGTGGCTGTCATGGAAGGTGGATCACCAAAAGTTATCCACAGTGCCGAAGGACGAAACGTTATTCCATCGGTGGTTGATCCGATAAGTCATGTGGTTGGTGATGTTGCCAAACGCCAGCTGGTTTTAAAACCAAAAAAGACAATCTATTCTGTTAAGCGGCTGATGGGGCGAAAGTTTAATGACGATTCGGTGCAGCGCGATATTAAATGGTTGCCATATAACGTGAAAGCAGGTCGTGATGGTATGGCAATTGTGGAGGTAGATGGAAAAACACTGACTCCTCAAGAAGTTTCGGCTCAAATTTTGCAAAAAATAAAAGCAGACGCCGAAAGTTATCTTGGTGGTAAAGTAACACAAGCTGTTATTACAGTCCCCGCGTACTTTGATGATTCCCAGAGGCAAGCAACCAAACAAGCAGGCGAAATTGCAGGACTAGAAGTTCTTCGTATTATAAATGAGCCAACCGCGGCAGCGCTTGCCTACGGATTAGACAAAAAAAACGCTCACACAATTGCGGTGTACGATTTGGGAGGCGGTACATTTGATATTTCAATTCTCGAGCTCGGAGAAGGAGTATACGAGGTAAAATCAACCAACGGCGATACTCACTTGGGTGGAGACGATTTTGATCAAAAAATTGTTGATTATTTGGCAGACGAATTTAAAAAAGAAAATGGCATTGATCTTAAAAAAGACCCACAAGCATTACAGCGGCTTCGTGAGTCTGCAGAAAAAGCAAAAATAGAATTATCAAGCAGCACCGAAGCACAAATAAACCAACCCTTTATTACCCAGGGTAAAGAAGGACCATTGCATTTAACGACCACCTTAACTCGCGCAAAGCTTGAGCAGTTGGTTGATGATCTTGTTCAAAAAACCCTGCGGCCTGTAGAACTAGTACTAAAAGATGCAAAAATGAAGGTGCAGGATATTGACGAGGTTATATTGGTTGGTGGTATGACCCGCATGCCAAAGATTGTTGAGACCGTTACGAAATTCTTTGGAAAAGAGCCAAATAAATCGGTAAATCCAGACGAAGTTGTGGCAGTTGGCGCAGCAGTTCAGGGCGGCGTATTGGGGGGCGAAGTCAAAGACGTTTTGTTGCTGGATGTTACGCCACTAACCTTGGGTTTGGAAACATTAGGAAGCGTATCAACGCCGCTTATTCCCCGCAATACAACTATTCCATCAAGTAAATCGCAGGTGTTTTCAACAGCTGCCGACAACCAGACACAGGTCGAAATTAACGTCTTGCAGGGCGAGCGTCCAATGGCCTCAGATAATAAATCTTTGGGTAGATTTATTTTAGACGGTATTCCCCCCAGCCCTCGTGGTGTGCCACAGATTGAAGTAACATTTGATATTGATGCCAGCGGAATTTTAAGTGTCAAAGCAAAAGACAAAGCAACTGGGAAAGAGCAAAGCATTAAGATTACAGGTTCAACTGGTTTATCAAAAGAAGAAGTTGAGAAAATGACCAAAGAGGCAGAAATGCACGCCAAAGAAGACGAAGAGAAAAAAGCAAAAGTAGAAGCCAGAAATCAAGCAGACAGTCTTATCTTCACAGCCGAAAAATCCCTTAAAGATGCCGGAGATAAAATAGCAGATGATCTAAAGAAAGAAGTCGAAGAGAAGATTTCGGAGTTAAAGAAAATATTGGATACTGGTAGTAAAGAAGAAATAGAGAAAAAAACCAGCGAACTCTCTGACAGTTTGCAAAAAGTTGGACAGGCAATGTCACAACAACCGAAAAGTGAAGAAGCCGCCTCCGCTGAAAGCTCCGGCCCAGCTTCGCAAAGCTCCAGCGAGGC